>JADGAL010000198.1 GCA_015232025.1 Alphaproteobacteria bacterium | reverse complement strand
GGTGCGGGCGCTGTACAAGCGCGACCACCTCGATCAGGTGCTGCTGACCTACGGCCTGATCCTCATCTTCAACGAATCGCAGCGCATGCTGTGGGGCTCGGACGTGCATGGCGTGGCGATCCCCGACGCGCTGAACTGGTCGATTCCGCTGGCCGACAATCTTAGCTATCCGGTCTATCGGCTGGCCATCTCGGCGGTCTGCCTGCTGGTGGCGGGGGCGATGTACGTGGTCATCCAGCGCACCCGCTTCGGCATGTGGGTGCGGGCCGGCGCCGCCAATCGCGAGATGGTGGCGGCCCTGGGGATCAATGTGAAGCTCCTGTTCGGCGCCGTCTTCGCGGTGGGCACCGCGCTGGCCGCGCTGTCGGGCGCCATCGCCGCGCCGGTCTCGTCGGTCGGGCCGGGGATGGGCGACACCGTGCTGATCGCCTGCTTCGTGGTGGTGGTGATCGGCGGGGTGGGCAGCATCAAGGGCGCCTTCCTGGGCGCCCTGCTGATCGGGCTCGCCGACACCTTCGGCAAGGTCTTCCTTCCCGATTTCGCCAGTTTCATGGTCTATGCGGTGATGGCTTCGGTGCTTCTTTGGAAACCGCGCGGTTTGTTCGCATGATCCGCCTTCCCCGCTCGATCGCGTTGCCGCTGCTGGCCCTGGTGGTCCTGCTGGCGCTGTTCCCGGCCTATGGGCCGCTGCTGTTCCCGGCCAAGCACGCCTTTTTGATGCAGAAGCTGGCCGGCATCATGATCCTGGCCATGCTGGCGATGAGCCTCGATTTGCTGGTCGGGGTGACCGGGCTGGTCAGCTTGGCGCATGCCGCGTTTTTCGGGCTGGGCGGCTATGGGTTGGCGCTGTTGTCGCCCGAATACGAGGCGGCCAATCTGTGGCTGGTGCTGCCCGCCACGCTGGCCGGGGTGGCGGCCGCGTCGGCGGTGGTCGGCTGGCTGTCGATCCGCACCTCGGGCATCTATTTCATCATGGTGACCCTGGCCTTCGGGCAGATGGGATTCTATCTGTTCAACGATTCCAAGGGGGCGGGCGGATCGGACGGCATGTACATCATGGTCACGCCGTCCCTGGAGATCGCCGGGACGGCGCTGCTGCGGCTTTCCGACAAGATGACCTTCTACTATGTGGTGCTGGCGCTGTTCGTGGGCGTCTATTTCGGGCTGCGCATGCTGCTGGCCTCGCCGTTCGGCCGGGTGGTGGCGGCGATCGGGGTCAACGAGAACCGGGTGCGCGGCCTGGGCTTCGACCCCGACCGCTACAAGCTGGTGGCCTTCGTGATCGGCTGCACGGTGGCCGGGCTGGCCGGCTTCCTGGCGGCCATGCAATACGGCTTCGTCAATCCCAGCATGCTGTCTTGGCACCATTCCGGCGAGGCGCTGGTGATGGTCATCCTGGGCGGCATGGGCACGCTGTTCGGGCCGGCGCTGGGCGCCTTCGTGTTCGAACTGGCCCGCTACGGCCTGGAATCGATGACCGAGCACTGGCTGGCCGCCATGGGCGTGTTCGTGATCGTCGTCGTGCTGGCCCTGCCCAAGGGCATCGCCGGTCTGCTGCTGCGCCTCGCCCGGCCCAGGGACGAAGGGGACGGCTCATGACCGCCGCCCCCGTCGCTTCGCGCGAGGCGGTGCTGGAAACCCGCGGCCTGACCAAGGCGTTCGGCGGCCTCGTCGCCGTGAACGCGGTGAGCTTGCGCTTCCTCGAACGCCAGCCGCACGCCATCATCGGCCCCAACGGGGCGGGCAAAAGCACGCTGGTCAACCTGCTGACCGCCCATATGCGGCCCAGCGAGGGCCAGATCCTGTGCCGCGGCGTCGACATCACCCGCCTGCCGGCCCATAAGATGCCGGGCCTGGGCATCGGGCGCAGCTATCAGAAGACCAACGTCTTCCCCAGCTTCTCGTGCTTCGAGAACGTGCGGCTGGCGGCGCAGTCGCGCCTTTCGACCTCGATGCGCTTCTTCCGCCCGGCCTCCAGCCTGCGCGACACCAACGCCCACGCCGACGAGGCGCTGGAGTTGTGCGGCCTGTCGGCGCGCCGCCACCGGGTCGCCGGCACGATGTCCTATGGCGAGCAGCGCCAATTGGAGATCGGCATGGTGCTGGCCACCGCGCCGCAAATCCTGGTGCTCGACGAGCCGCTGGCCGGCATGGGCGTCGAGGAATCCGAACTGATGGTCGCGCTGCTGAAGGACCTCGCGCGGCGCTACACCCTGATCCTGATCGAGCACGACATGGACGCCGTGTTCTCGATCGCCGAGGTGCTGACCGTGATGGTCAACGGCACCATGCTGGAAAGCGGCCCGGTCGAGCAGGTGCGCGCCTCGCAGGCGGTGCAGGACGCTTATCTCGGCGACGGCGGGGAGGTGTTCTGAGATGACGACCCCCTTCCTCGAAGCGACCGGCATCCATTCCTTCTACGGCCCCAGCCACGTCCTGCACGGCGTCGATTTCCGCGTCGGGATCGGCGAAACCGTCGCCCTGATGGGCCGCAACGGCATGGGCAAATCGACCCTGCTGAAAAGCCTGCTGGGCATCGTGCGCCCCAAACGGGGCGAGATCAAAATCGCCGGCCAGACCATGACCGGCCGTCCGCCGCACGTCGTCACGCGCCTGGGCATCGCCTACGTCCCCGAGGGACGCGGCATCTTCCATACCCTGAACACCAAGGAACACCTGCTGATGGCCGCCCGCTCGGGCAGCGGCGGGCGCATGGACTGGACCTATGAACGGGTGCTCGACACCTTCCCCCGCCTCGCCGAGCGCCTGGACAACATGGGCAACCACCTGTCGGGCGGCGAGCAGCAGATGCTGTCGATCGGCCGCGCCCTGATGACCAACCCCGACCTCTTGATCCTCGACGAGGCCACCGAGGGCCTGGCCCCCCTGATCCGCCGCGAAATCTGGCGCGTGGTGCGGGCGATCAAGGAAACCGGCATCGCCACCATCATCGTCGACAAGAACGCGCATGTGCTGCTCGATCTGGCCGACCGCCACGTCATCCTGGTCAAAGGCCAAGTGGTCCACGACGGCGGGCCGGAGACGCTGAAGGCCGACCCCGAGATCTTGCGGCGTCACATCGGGTTGTGAGGAAGGCGGGGTCGAACACATGGCGTGCCGACAGTGGATCGGCTAACCTCGTGGCCTTGTTCGAGACGGTGTCGAGGAAGCCGTGCTGACCCAACTCACCATTCGGAACTTCAAGGGGTTCGAGGACGTCGACATCGAGTTGGGCGATCGCGTCGTCTTCATCGGCCCGAACAACTCCGGCAAGACCTCGGCTCTGCAAGCGCTGGCCCTGTGGGATCTGGGTCTAAAACGATGGATCGAGAAGCGTGGCGTCGGCGCGGTTCCGAGAAAGCGACCGGGCGTCACGGTCAGTCGCCGCGACTTGATCGCCGTTCCGGTGCCCGACGCGAACCAACTTTGGCGCGACTCGCACGTCCGCGCGACGGCGCGGAAGGGCACCCAGAACATACGCATCGATATCGTGGTCAAGGGCGTCACGGGCGGAAAGGCCTGGGAATGTGGGCTGGAGTTCGACTATGCGAACGAGGAATCCTTCTACTGCCGCCCCTTGCGCCTGACCGACGAGGCGCAGCCCGAGCGGATGCCGGTGCCGCGGGAGGCGGACGTCCGGGTCGCGTTCTTGCCGCCGATGTCGGGCCTGACCGCGACGGAACTGCGCCTGGACGCGGGAGCCATCAATGTCCGCGTCGGCGAAGGCCGCACGGCCGAGGTTCTGCGCAATCTGTGTCACCAAGTCCTGGAGAGGTCGGGCGGGGAAGAACAGTGGGAAAGGGTGGCGACGCGCATACGCGACCTGTTCGGCGTCGCCTTGGAACACCCGAAATACAGCGTCGAGCGCGGCGAAATCAATCTCGCCTATCGCAACCGGCGAGGGATTCGGCTCGACATATCCGCTTCCGGCCGTGGCTTGCAGCAGACATTGTTGCTGCTGGCGCACATGACGGTGAATCCGGGTTGCGTGTTGTTGCTCGACGAGCCGGACGCTCACCTCGAAATCCTCCGGCAGCGACAGATCTATCAAATTCTCACCGACGTGGCGCGGGAACACGGCAATCAGATGATCGCCGCCAGTCACTCCGAAGTGGTCCTGAACGAAGCCGCCGACCGCGACATCGTCGTCGCCTTCGTGGGCCGGCCGCATCGCATCGACGATCGCGGTTCGCAAGTGCTGAAATCACTCAAGGAAATCGGGTTCGACCACTATTACCAGGCCGAAGAGGTCGGTTGGGTTCTTTACCTCGAAGGCTCGACCGACCTGGCGATCCTCAGGGCCTTCGCGGACGTGCTCGATCATCCGGCGAAGAGTCACCTGGAACGCCCCTTCGTGCATTATGTGCTGAACCAGCCCACCAAGGCGCAGAGCCATTTCCACGGGCTGCGCGAGGCCAAGGCGGACTTGGTTGGCATCGCCGTATATGACCGATCCGACCGTGCGCCACCTGACGATTCGAGGCTTCGGCAGTATATGTGGAGCCAGCGGGAGATCGAGAATTACATCGCGCGGAGAGACGTCCTTCTGGCTTGGACGCGATGGAAGGCAGCCGATCAAAACGCCGGGCCATTATTTGAGCGGGACTGGGTGTCCCAGATGGAAGCGAGCATCGACAGCCTGGAGGAAGCTTTGGCCAAGCTGCGCAAACCCTCGCCGTGGGGCGCCGACATCAAGGTGACCGACGATTTCCTCGACCCGTTGTTCGTGGATTTCTTCGAGCGATTGAAGCTACCCAATTTGATGCGCAAGACGGATTACCACGATCTGGCACGGTTCGCCCGCGCGGAGGATCTCGACCCCGAGATCGGGCGGGTGCTGGACGCGATTGTCGATGTCGCCTCCACGGCCCGGCCACGCCGCGACTGAACGCCCCGCGCCGCCTGCTTCAAGCCTCGCACTACGGCCAGGACGTTCTCGTCAGGGCCCCCAACCGCAACACGCACTCCATCACATCCGGCTCGTCGCTCTTCCCCACGCTGAACCCGCACCTGCGCGCCAGACGCAGCATCGGTTCGTTCTCGGCCAGAATTTGCGCCACGATGGCGCCGGTTCCGCGCGCCTTGTGGTAGCCGATGATCTTGGTCATCAGCATGGTGCCCAGTCCGGTGCCTTTGAGGTCCGAGCGGACCAGGATGGCCAGTTCGGCGCGGCGGTTGTCGGGGTCGGTGACGGTGCGCACCACGCCCAGCGTGTCGGGGCGGTCGGGGCGGATGGCGATGAAGGCCATCTCGCGGTCGTAGTCGATCTGGGTCAGCCGCGCGAGTTGATGATGCTGCAATTTGCGAACCGCGCCGAAGAAGCGGTAGCGCAGATCCTGGGGGGTCACGCGGCCGATCAGTTCGGCGTGGGCCGGCTCGTCGGCCGGGCGGATCGGGCGCAGCAGCACGGGCTGGCCGTCGTGCAGGGTGGCGGTCTCCTCCAATTGGGCGGGGTAGGGCAGGATGGCGAAGCGGCGTTGGTCCGAGTGGTCCAGCGCGGCCACCCGGATGCGGGCGTCGACCGCCAACACGCCCAGCTCGTCGGCGAACAGCGGGTTGATGTCGCAGGCGACGATCTCGGGGTTGTCGACCAGCATGCAGGATAGCCGGACCAGCGCCTCGGCGACCGCTTCGCGGTTGGCGGCGGGGCGGGCGCCCTGGGCGTCGAGGCGGCGTGACACGCGGGTGCGGTCGATCACCTGGCGGGCCAGCGGCATGTTGACGGGCGGCAGCGCCACGGTGTGGTCGCGCACCAGCTCGACGGCGCGTCCGCCCTCGCCGAACACCAGCACCGGGCCGAACAGCGGGTCGCAGGCGATGCCCAGCATCAATTGGCGGGCGTGCGGGCGCAGCGCCATCGACTGTACGGCGAAGCCGTCGATGCGGGCGTCGGGGCGGTTCTCGCGCACCCGGCGCAGGATGCCGGCCGCCGCCGCGCGCACCGCCTCGGCGTTTTCCAGATTGAGCGCCACCCCGCCGACATCCCATTTGCGCGCCACGTCGGGCGAGGCGACGGTCAGGGCGACGGGGAAGCCGATCGCTTCCGCCCGCTCCGCCGCCTCGTCGGCCGAGGCGGCCAGGGCGGCGGGGATCACCGGAATGCCATAGGCGGCCAGCAGGGCGCGGGTCTCGGGCTCGCCCAGCAGGCCCTCGGGATCGCTTAAGCCCCGCTCGACGATCAGCCGGGCGGTGCCGCGCGCCGGATGGTGGTCCTCGGGGTCCAGGGGTGGAGTCTCCAGCAGCATGTCCTGGTTGCGCTGGTGGTGGATCAGATGGTGGAAGCCGTCGACCGCGTCGGCGATGGTCTCGTAGGCGGGCAGCCCCGCCTCGGCGAACAGGCGGCGCGCCGGGCCGGCCGTCTCGGCGCCGATCCAGCAGGTCAGCACGGCGGCGCCGCGGCCCTTCTTTTGGGCGGCGATCACCGCGCGGGCCGCCTCGGCGCCGTCGACCATCGGGTTGGGGGCGTGGATCACCAGGGTGGCGTCGACCTCGGCGGCCTCGGCCAGCACGCCCAGCACGCCGGCATAGGTCTCGGCCGGGGCGGCGA
>JADGAL010000197.1 GCA_015232025.1 Alphaproteobacteria bacterium | reverse complement strand
ATCCGCAGCTGGATGTATCAGGAGACCTGATAGAGTGGCACGCGTGAAGGAAGATTATCGCAGCCTGACCGGAGCCCAGAAGGCCGCCATGCTGATGCTGGCCCTGGGCGAGGAGCACACGTCTCGCCTGTTCTCGATGATGGACGACGAGGAGATCAAGGAACTCTCGCAGACGATGGCCAATCTGGGCACCGTCAACTCCAGCCTGATCGAACGCCTGTTCGTCGAATTCGCGGACCAGATCTCGTCGACCGGCTCGCTGGTCGGTTCCTACGAGAGCACCGAGCGGCTGCTGTTCAAAAGTCTGCCGCGCGACCGCGTCGACAGCATCATGGAGGAAATCCGCGGCCCGGCCGGCCGCACCATGTGGGACAAGCTGGGCAACGTCAACGAGCAGGTCCTGGCCAACTATCTGAAGAACGAATACCCGCAGACCGTCGCCGTCGTGCTGTCGAAGATCAAGGCCGACCACGCCTCGCGCGTCTTGGGGCTGCTGCCCGAGAACTTCGCGATGGAAGTCATCATGCGCATGCTGCGCATGGAGTCGGTGCAGAAGGAGGTGCTGGACGGCGTCGAAAAGACGCTTCGCACCGAGTTCATGAGCAATCTGGCGCGCACCGCCCGGCGCGACGCCCACGAATTGATGGCCGACATCTTCAACAACCTGGACCGCAACACCGAAAACCGCTTCATGAGCGCCCTTGAGGAACGCAACCGCGAATCCGCCGAGCGCATCAAGCAGTTGATGTTCACCTTCGAGGATCTGGTGCGCATCGACGCCTCGGGCATCCAGACCCTGCTGCGCAGCGTCGAGAAGGACAAGCTGGCCACCGCGCTGAAAGGTGGATCGGACGCCATCAAGGATCTGTTCTTCAAGAACATGTCCGAACGCGCCGGCAAGATGCTGCGCGAGGACATGGAGGCCTTAGGCCCGGTTCGCCTGCGCGACGTCGACCAGGCCCAGAACGCGATCGTGCAAAGCGCCAAGGAGCTGGCCGCCAGCGGCCAGATCGTCATCTCCGAGGGCCGCGAGGAAGACGAGTTGGTGTACTGATGAAGGGCATCCGCAAGTTCCTGTTCGAGACCGACTTCGATGTCCATCACCAGCGGCGCGAAGAGGTCGACGTCAGGGCGGTCGCCGGCATCCAGGTCGGCGACGACCCGCCGCCGCCGCAGGCCACCGAGCCGCCACCCCCGCCCCCCACCTTCTCCGAGGACGAGTTGGCGACGGCGCGCGAGCACGCCTACGAGCAGGGCCACCGCGCCGGCTTGCAGGAAGCCGAGATGAACTCGAACCGCATGGCGGCGCTCGCCCAGGCCACCATCGCCACCAAGCTGGGCGAGATCGGCAAGCGCCAGGCCGAGGCCACCGACGACATCGCCCGCGACTCGGTGCGCACCGCCATCGCCGTGATGCGCAAGCTGCTGCCCGACTATCTGCGCCGCCACGCCGCCGACGAGATCGAGGCGCTGGTCTCGGAATGCGTGGCCCATGTGCTGGACGTGCCGCGCATCAACGTCCGCGTCTCGGACTCGATCGCCGATTCGATGCGCGAGCGCCTGGACCTGGCCGTGCAGCAGGTCGGCTTCGAGGGCCGCCTGCTGGTCAGCGGCGATCCGCGCCTGCCGCCCGGCGATTGCCGCGTGGAATGGGGCGACGGCGGGGCCGAGCGCGACGGCGCGCGGCTGATGGCCGAAATCGACGCCATTATCGAACGGGCCACGGCGACGGCCCCGACCGCCGCCATCAAGGAGAATTGACATGGCCGACGATTTCGAGCTGAACGACTTCCAGGGCAAGGACGAACGCTCCGACATCCCCGACGTCCCGCGCTCGGCGCGCGATCTGGAGGCGGTCTACGACATCCCGGTGGCCGTCTCGGCGGTGCTGGGCAAGGCGACCATGCAGGTCAACCAGCTTCTCAAGCTGGGGCGCGGCGCGGTGGTCGAACTGGACCGCAAGGTCGGCGAGGCCATCGACATCTATGTCAACAACCGGCTGGTGGCGCGCGGCGAGGTGGTCGTCGTCGAGGACCGCCTGGGCGTGACGATGACGGAAATCATCAAGACCGACCGGGCCTGAGATCATGGCCGAGGGCACCGACGACCTTGATCTTCCCGGCGCCCGCGCCGGCATCGATCTGGCCACCCTGGCCGGGCTGGCCGGCGCCTTCGTGCTGATCGTCGCGGCGATGGCGATGGGCGGCTCGCCGCTGGCCTTCGTCGATCTGCCCTCGGTGCTGATCGTGATCGGCGGCACGCTTTCGGTCACCACGGTCTGCTTCACCCTGCCGGAAATGGGCCGCGCGGTACGGGTCGCGGCGGCCGCCATGTTCCTGTCGGTGCGCGATCCCTCGCGGGCCGCCCTGCGCCTCATCAACCTGTCCGAGCGGGCGCGGCGCAACGGCGTGCTGTCCTTGCAGGACGTGCAGCGCGACCTGCACGACGACCCCTTTCTTCACAAGGGGGTCGGCATGATCGTCGACGGGCTGCCGGTCGAGGAGATCGAGCCCATCCTGACCCAGGACATCCAGTCCACCCATGCCCGCCACCAGCGCGCGGTCAGCGTGCTGCGCAAGGCCGCCGAGGTCTCGCCGGCCATGGGGTTGATCGGCACCCTGATCGGGCTGGTGCAGATGCTGTCCAACCTGAACGATCCGACCACCATCGGGCCGAGCATGGCGGTGGCGCTGCTGACCACCTTCTACGGCGCCATCCTGGCCTACATGGTGTTCTCGCCGCTGGCCGCGAAGCTGGAACGCAATTCGGGCGACGAGACCCTGGTCGATCAGATCCAGTTGATCGGCCTGTTGTCGATCGGCCGGCAGGAAAATCCCCGCCGGCTGGAGATGCTGCTCAACAGCGTGCTTCCGCCGTCGAAGCGCGTCCACTACTACGACTGACCCGGAAGGCGCGGAGGCTCCCCATGCGACTCCTCATCATCGGCTCACTGGACGGGCAGATCGGCGCGGCGAGCCGGATCGCCATGGCGCGCGGCGCCAAGGTCATGCACGCCACCGACGTCGAAGGGGGGCTCGAGGCGATCCGCTCGGGCCAGGGCGCCGACATGGTGATGATCGACGTCCGCCTGGACATCAAATTGCTGATCGACGCGCTGGCCACCGAGCGCATCACCATGCCGGTGGTGGCCTGCGGGGTGGGTACCGACACCGGAGCCGCCGTGCGCGCCATCAAGGCGGGCGCCAAGGAATACATCCCGCTGCCGCCCGACCCCGACCTGATCGCGGCGGTGCTGGCCGCCGTCACCGCCGAAAGCCACCAGCTGGTGTTTCGCGACCCGCGCATGGCCCAGGCGCTGCGCATGGCCGAGCAGGTCGCGCCGTCCGAGGCGTCGATCATGATCACCGGCGAGTCGGGCACCGGCAAGGAGTTGATGGCCCGCTTCGTCCATCGCAAAAGCCGCCGCGCCAACGGCCGCTTCGTCGCGGTGAACTGCGCGGCGATCCCCGAGAACCTGCTGGAAAGCGAGTTGTTCGGCCACGAGAAGGGCGCCTTCACCGGCGCCGTGGCGCGGCGCGTCGGCCGCTTCGAAGAGGCCAATGGCGGCACCCTGCTGTTGGACGAAATCTCGGAAATGGATGTGCGCCTGCAAGCCAAGCTGCTGCGCGCCGTGCAGGAGCGCGAGATCGACCGGGTCGGCGGCAACAACCCGGTCAAGGTCGACGTCCGCCTGCTCGCCACCACCAACCGCAATCTGGAAGAGGAAGTGCGCAAGGGCAACTTCCGCGACGACCTGTATTTCCGCCTGAACGTCGTCACGCTGGCGATCCCGCCGTTGCGCGACCGCCCGCTCGACATCGAGGCGCTGGCCGTTCATTTCATCAAGAAATACAGCGAGGTCAACGCCCTTCCCTACCGCGCCCTGTCGGCGCCGGCCAAGCAGATGCTGCTGCGCCACGGCTGGCGCGGCAATGTCCGCGAGCTTGAGAACACCATGCACCGCGCCGTCCTGCTGGCCGGCGGCGACGACATCGGCCCCGACGCGATCATCCTGACCGGCGCCGCCGCGCAACCCTCGCCGGCCGCCAGTCTGGCCGCCACCGCCGCCGCCGTCACCTTCGACGCGGCGGGCGGCACCGCCGGTCTGGTCGGCCGCACGGTCGCCGACGTCGAGCGCGACCTGATCATCGACACGCTGAGCCACACGCTTGGCAACCGCACCCATGCGGCCACCATCCTGGGCATCTCGATCCGCACGCTGCGCAACAAGCTGCGGCAATACACGCAGGAAGGCGTGCCGGTGCCGCCGCCCGGCGAGCCGGCGGGCGCCTGACGGCCGAGGGGGGATAGACCATGGCCGAGGGGGCCGAAGAGGGGACGGAGGACGGCGGCGGCGGAATGGCCATGCTGCAAAAGTTCGGCAACGCCATGCGGCGCGGCGACTTGGCCTTCGCCTTCGGCGTGGTCGTCATCGTCGTCGTGCTCATCATGCCGATGCCGACTTGGCTGCTGGACATGGCGCTGGCCTTGTCCATCACCTTCTCGGTGATGATCCTGATGACCTCGATCTTCATCGAGCGGCCGCTGCAATTCAGTTCCTTTCCGACCATCCTGCTGGTCTCGACGCTGTTGCGATTGGCGTTGAACCTCGCCTCGACCCGCCTGATCCTGGCGCATGGCCACGAGGGGCTGGAAGGCGCCGGCAAAGTCATCGGCGCCTTCGCCAGCTTCGTGATGGGCGGCAATTTCGTGATCGGCGTGATCGTCTTCGCGATCCTGGTGCTGGTCAATTTCGTGGTCATCACCAAGGGCTCGGGCCGCATCGCCGAGGTTTCGGCGCGTTTCACCCTGGACGCCATCCCCGGCAAGCAGATGGCGATCGACGCCGACCTCTCGACCGGACTGATCGACGAGCCCGAGGCGCGCCGCCGCCGCAAGGAGCTTGAGGCGGAAAGCAGCTTCTTCGGCGCCATGGACGGCGCCAGCAAGTTCGTGCGCGGCGACGCCGTGGCCGGACTGATCATCACCGCCATCAACGTGATCGGCGGCATGATCATCGGCATGGCGCAGAACGGCCTGACCTTCACCCAGGCCGCCGAGATGTACACCATGCTGACGGTCGGCGACGGCCTGGTGTCGCAGATCCCGGCGCTGATCGTCTCGGTGGCGGCCGGCTTGCTGGTCACCAAGGCGGGCCTCACCGAATCGACCGAAAAGGCGCTGTTCGGCCAGCTCGCGGGCTATCCCAAGGCGCTGGGCATGACCTCGTTCCTGCTGGTCTGCATCGGCCTCTTGCCCGACATGCCCCTGATGCCCTTCGTGACCTTGGCGCTCATCACCGGCGGCGCGGCGTTTCTGGTCGACAAGGGGCAGAAGACCAAATCCCTGGTCGACGCGATCGAGGCCGAGCAGAAGTCGAAGACCGAGATGCCGGTCGCCGAGGAGCCGATCTCGACCGCTTTGCGCATCGACAGCGTGCGCCTGGAACTGGGCTATGGCCTGCTGTCGCTGATCAACAGCCCCAAGGGCCAGCGCCTGACCGACCAGATCAAATCGCTGCGCCGCGCCCTGGCCGGCGACATCGGCTTCGTGATGCCCAGCGTGCGCATCCAGGACAACATGCAGCTTCCGGCCAACGCCTATGTGGTCTACATCAAGGAGGTCGAGGCCGGCCGAGGCGATCTGCGCCCCAACATGCTGCTGGTGATGGACCCGCGCGGCGAGGACATCACCCTGCCCGGCGAAAAGACCCGCGAGCCCACCTTCGGGCTGCCCGCCATGTGGATCGACGCGTCCAACCGCGAAGAGGCGCTGTTCCGCGGCTATACCGTGGTCGATCCGCCGACCATCATCACCACGCATCTGACCGAGGTGATCAAGGACAACATGTCCGAACTGCTGTCCTACGCCGAGACGCAAAAGCTGATGGACGAGTTGGACAAGGACCACCAGAAGCTGGTCAGCGATCTGATCCCCAGCCAGATCAGCACCGGCGGCGTGCAGCGCGTGCTGCAAAACCTGCTGGCCGAGCGCATCTCGGTGCGCGACCTGCCGACCATCCTGGAGGGCGTGTCCGAGGCCTGCGGCCACACCCGCAACATCATGATCATCACCGAGCATGTGCGCGCCCGCCTGGCCCGCCAGATCTCGGATTCCAACACCGGCTCGCAGGGCTTCATTCCGCTGGTCACCCTGTCCCCGGAATGGGAGCAGATCTTCGCCGAATCGCTGACCGGGCCGGGCGAGGAGAAGCAGCTTTCGATGCCGCCCAGCCGGCTTCAGGAATTCATCACCAAGGTGCGGCAGACTTTCGAGCGCTTCGCCATGCAGGGCGAGACGCCGGTTCTGCTGACCAGCCCCGGCATCCGCCCCTATGTGCGCTCGATCATCGAACGCTTCCGGCCCGTGACGGTGGTGATGTCGCAAAGCGAGATCCACCCCAAGGCCCGCATCAAGACGCTGGGGCAGATCTAAATGCGGCTCAAATCCTACACCGCGCCCAGCATGGCCGAGGCCATGCACCTCGTCCGCCAGGAGTTGGGCGAGGACGCGATCATCGTGTCGACCCAGCGCGCGGTGGGCGGCAAGGGCGTGCGGATCACCGCCGCGCTGGAGCCCGAGGACGCCGAGGCCGAGATCGGCGGCGCCCTGGCCGGCCACGACGTCTCG
>JADGAL010000196.1 GCA_015232025.1 Alphaproteobacteria bacterium | reverse complement strand
CGGGCGCGGTTGCCCGGACGGTTGGGCGCCGGGCAGCTTGAGATGCTGGCCGACCACGATGGTGTAGGGCGGCGGCAAATTGTTGAGCCCGGCCAAGCCGTCGACGCTCAACCCATAGCGGCGCGCCACCGCGTAAAGCGTGTCGCCCGGCAGCACCACATGCGCGGACGCCACCGGCATGACTAGCACCTGCCCGGCCTTCAGCGTATAAGGCGCCGCCAGATCGTTGCGATGGATCAAGTCGCGGAGCGATACGCCATATTGCCGCGCCAGCCCATAGACGGTGTCGCCGCGCTTGGCGGTCACCTGGACCGGCACCGCGCCGCCGACTCGGGCGCGGTCGAACAGCGCCCCCTGATGATCGTAGACGGGGGCCGGCGGGCCTTCACGTTGGCAGGCGGCCAGCAGCACGAGCGCGGCGAGGACGAAGCGGCGGGTCATGGCGGCACTATACGAAGCATCGACCCGCGCGCCTAGGTGGGAAATCCGGGTGGGGGCCGGAGGCGCCCGCCTCAGCGCTTCGTCCGCGCCTCCTCGCAGGCGTCTTCGAGCGCCGCCTGATCGGGCGCCGTCAGCGGCTGGCCGTTGTAAAACGCCTTGCCGTCCCGGACCTCGACCAGCCCCATCGACAGCGCGCCGGAATAGGTTCCCGGTTGAACGTCCAGGCGGTCGTCGAGATCGAGTTCCAGTTCGATGATTCGATCCCGCGGCAGCACCAATTGCACGCCGCCGCCGACATCGGCGGGGGCCACCGGGCGCCCCTCGGCGTCGACGCCCGGACGGTAGGCGACGTCGGCGTCGGGAGTGTGGCCGACCAGTTCGCGGCAGTCCCCCTCGCTGATCCGTATGCCCGCGCCGAATCCACCAACGGCGGCGGCGCCATAGCCGCCACGGGCCAACTCCGCCGAGGCCGGCGGCGCCATGGCGACAGCCAGCAGCGCGGCGGCCCCAAGCACGATCCTGGCTACGGTCATCACATCACCCCCCTCGGAAATCCGCCGAATCGTGCCGCAAGAACGGGCCGCGATCAAGCGCGACAGAGATGCCGGTGGCCGGCATAATGCGCGAATCGACAAGATTGGGGGGGCGTCATGCTCGATCGCTGGTTCGCGCTGGCCGACAACGGCACCACGGCGCGGCGGGAGGTGCTTGCCGGCGCGACCACCTTTCTGACCATGGCCTATATCATCTTCGTCAATCCGGCGATGCTGGCCGAGACCGGCATGGATCGCGGCGCGGTGTTCGTCGCGACCTGCCTGGCCGCCGCGATCGGCTCGCTGATCATGGGTCTGCTGGCCAACTACCCGATCGCGCTGGCGCCGGGCATGGGCATGAACGCGTTTTTCGCCTACACCGTGGTCATCGGCATGGGCCATTCCTGGCAAGTCGCCCTGGGCTGCGTCTTCCTGTCGGGCGCGCTGTTCGTGGCGCTGAGCCTGTTCAAGGTGCGGGAATGGGTGATCGACGCCGTGCCGGTTTCGATGCGGATGTCGATCGCCGCCGGCATCGGCCTGTTGCTCGGTTTCATCGCCTTGACCAACGCCGGCATCGTGGTGGCCCACCCGTCCACCTTCCTCACCTTGGGGAAATTGGGCGCGCCGGGCGCCTTGCTGGCCGCGCTGGGCTTCTTGACGATCCTCGCGCTGGACGCCCGGCGGGTGCCCGGAGCGGTGATG
The DNA here is from genome assembly GCA_015232025.1 of Alphaproteobacteria bacterium. Lineage (GTDB taxonomy): Bacteria > Pseudomonadota > Alphaproteobacteria > Rhodospirillales > Magnetospirillaceae > JADFZP01. The sequence goes on along the minus strand of JADGAL010000196.1, from coordinate 4,982 downwards.
ATCGGCATCCTGGCGGTCACCTTCCTGGCGATGGCGGCGGGGCTGACGCCGTGGGGCGGGCTGGCCGCGATGCCGCCCGCGATCGCCCCCACCCTGTTCGCCATGGACGTCATGGGCGCCTTGCGGCCCGATTTGATCGCGGTGATCTTCGCGATGCTGTTCATGGACGTGTTCGATACGGCGGGCAGCCTGATCGGCACCGGCCAAGCGGCCGGGCTGCTCGACCGCCATGGCAAGCTGCCGCGAATCGGGCGCGCGCTGCTGGCCGACAGCGCCGCCACGGTGGTCGGCGCGGCGCTGGGCACCTCGAACACCACCAGCTATATCGAAAGCCTGTCGGGGATCCGCGCCGGCGGTCGCACCGGCCTGACCGCGGTGGCCGCCGCCGGCTGCTTCCTGCTCGCCCTGTTCCTCGCGCCGCTGGCCGGCGCCGTGCCGGCCTACGCCACGGCCGCCGCCCTGTTCTACGTCGCCTGCGTGATGGCGAAGAGTCTGGCCGCCCTGGACTGGGACGACATCACCGAATACGGCCCGGCCATGGTCGCGGCGATTTCAATCCCGCTGACCTTCTCGATCGCCACCGGCATCGGGCTGGCCTTCATTTCGTATGCTTCGGTCAAACTGGTCGCCGGCCGGGCCGCCCATGTCGGAATCGCCACTTGGGTGATCGCCGCCGCCTTCGCCCTGAAGTTCGCCGTCATGTAAAATTTGGGTTAACCGACGCAACAATTCGCAAAAATTGGTTCGACTCCTGGAACGAAATTTCGTAATCTCCAGTCAGCCCAGCGATGGGCCTCTAGCTCAAGTTTGGGGAGGCTCCGCCGAACAAGCGCCATCAGGCTGCGACGGCGGACGGGAGCGAAGGGCAATCGAAATGACGGGGCCGTGGCGACGCGGCCCCGTCATTTTTTTGTCCAGGGCGGCGCCAAGGCGGCGATCCGCGCCGCCACCGGGCAGTCGTCGCGATGGGCGCCGGGCAGATAGCCGATGCTGGTCAGGAACTCGCCGACCACCTCGCCGCCCATGAATTTGAAGGTGGCGCGGAACAGCTTGATCCAGTCCTCGCGGGGGCGCGGGTGGTGCGACTCGATCCAGGCGGCGAAGGACCCGTGGGCTTCGACCAGCGCCAAAAGCCGGCGGGCGTTCTCGATGGTGGCCAGGATCTTGAGCCGATTGCGGATGATCCCGGCGTCGCCCATCAGCCGGGCGATCTCGGGCTCGCCCCAGCCCGCCACCACGGCGGGGTCGAAGCCGTGGAAGGCTTCGACGAAGGCGGGCCGCTTCTTCAGCACGATCAGCCAAGACAGACCCGCCTGGAACACCTCGAGCGTCAGCCGCTCGAACAGCGCCGCGTCGCCGTCCAGCGGGAAGCCGTATTCCAGGTCGTGATACGGGCCGTGGACCGGGTGGCCGACCGCCGCCGCGCAGTAGGAGGTCACGCCTGCTCCAACTCGACCAGGGTGCCCAGGAAGTCCTTGGGGTGCAGGAACAGCACCGGCTTGTCGTGGGCGCCGATCTTGGGCTGGCCGTCGCCCAACACGCGGGCGCCGGTCGCCTTCATCTGGTCGCGGGCGGCCAGGATGTCTTCGACCTCGAAACAGACGTGATGGACTCCGCCCGTCGGGTTCTTGTCGAGAAAGCCGCGAATCGGCGACGATTCGCCCAGCGGATGGAGCAGTTCGATCTTGGTGTTGGGCAGCGTCACGAAGACCACCGTGACGCCGTGCGCCGGCTGCGGCACCGGCGCCGAGACGGTGCCGCCCAGGGTGTCGCGGTAAAGCCTCGTCGCCGCCTCCAGGTCGGGGACGGCGATGGCGACATGATTGAGTTTGCCGATCATGCTTTTGGTCTCCAACAGCTTGTCAAACCGGTGAGCCGATAAATCGACTCACCTCATTGGCCCCTCAGCCCAAGCGGGCGCCCCGGCGCCCTTGGCCGCCGCCGCAATGGCGGCTTCGACGATCGGTCGTTCCGACCGCTCGCCGGTGTCAAACCCGGATCAGGTGGACGTCGGTCACCGGCTTCTTGCCCAGCGTGGTCTTGAGATGACGCCGCACGGCCAGGCGCGCGGCCTCCCTGAGCACGGCGTCGTCGCGCCGGGCTTGCAGCGGCATTTCCTCGATGGCGTCGCGCACCGCGTCGACCACCGCCTCGTGCTCGCGCGCCTCGTGCTCGGCGTCGAGGATGCCCATCGCGGTGACCTGCGGATCGGCGAGCAGCCGGCCCATGCGGTCGATCACCAGGGTGACCACCGCCGAGCCATTGGCGATCATCCGGTGACGATCGCGCATGATCGCCGAATCGAGTCGCACCAAACGGTTGCCATCCAGCGCCAAGCGGCCGGTGGGAACATGGTCGATCACCTCGGGACCGTCCTCGGACAGCAGCAGCATGGCGCCGTTCTCGATCACCGGGGCGTGCGCCACCTGGCACGACAGCGCCAGACGGGCGTGCTCTTCGAGGTGGCGGCGCTCGCCATGCACCGGCACCAGGATGCGGGGCCGCACCAGTTGGTACATGCGGGCCAACTCGTCGCGCGCCGGATGGCCCGAGACGTGGACGAATTCGTCACGCTCGGTCACCACCTCGACGCCCAAGCGGGCGAGCATGTTCTGCAACTGGCCGATCGCCTTCTCGTTGCCCGGAATGATCCGCGACGAAAAGATCGTCACGTCGCCGCGCCCCAGCGTGACGTGCGGATGCTGGTCGGTGGCGATGCGCGACAGCGCGGCGCGCGGCTCGCCCTGGCTGCCGGTGCAGATGTAGAGCACCTTGTCCTCGGGCAGATAGCCGGCGTCGTGCTCGTTGAGGAAGGCCGGCGTGCCCTTCAGATAGCCGTTCTTGCGCGCCGCCGCGTCGATGCGCCACAGCGAGCGCCCGACCAGCGCCACCTCGCGCCCATTGGCGAAGGCGGCGGCGGCGATGCTTTTCACCCGCGCCACGTTGGTGGCGAAGCAGGTCACCGCGACTCGCCGCTGGAACCGGCCGATCAGGGGGATCAGATTGGCGCGGACATCGGCCTCGGAGCCCGACCAACCCTCGGTGAAGACGTTGGTCGAATCGCCCATCACGGCGAGCACGCCCTCGTCGCCCAGTTCGCGCAGGCGGGTCTCGTCGGCCACCTTGCCGACTTGCGGATCGGGGTCGAGCTTCCAGTCGCCGGTATGGAGCACCAGCCCGGCCGGCGTGCGAATGGCCAGCGCGTTGGGCTCGGGAATCGAATGGGTCAGGGTCACCAGCTCGACATCGAACGGGCCGGCGGTGAAGCGCCCGCCCAGCGGCACCACGGTGACCGGCACCTGGCCGGCGATCCCCGCCTCCTGCAACTTGCCGTGCAGCAGGTCGGCCGCGAACGGGCTGGCATAGACGGGGCAGCGCAGCCGCTTCCACAGATGGCCGATGGCGCCGAGATGGTCCTCGTGCCCATGGGTCACCACGATGCCGACCAGATCCTGGCGGCGGTCGGCGATGAAGGCGGGATCGGCCATGAAGACGTCGATGCTGGGCATCGTGTCGTCTCCGAACGACACGCCCAGATCGACGATCAGCCATTTGCCGCCGTAGCCGTACAAATTGAGGTTCATGCCGATCTCGCCCGCCCCTCCCAAGGGCAGGAAGATCAGCCCGTCTTTGTCCTGGGTCATCTGGCCTTCGCGTTTCGGCGGTGAATTTCGAGCAGCCCTCTCAAGGTGAGATCGGGATGCAGATGTTGTATGGCGTCGGTGGCATCAAGGAACAAGGGCGCCAGCCCGCCGGTGGCGACCACCGTCATGGGCGCCCCGAACTCGGCCTGGATGCGGCCGACCAGCCCCTCGATCAGCCCGACATAGCCCCAGAACACGCCCGATTGCATGGCCGGCACGGTGGCCTTGCCGATCACTTGGCGCGGCCGGCCGACCGCGACGCGGGGCAGCTTGGCGGCCGCCATGTGCAGCGCCTCGAGCGACAGGTTGATGCCGGGCGCGATGGCGCCGCCGCGGTAATCGCCCACCTCGTCGACCACGTCGAAGGTGGTCGCGGTGCCGAAATCGATGACGATCAGCGGTCCCTTGAAGAAGCGGTGCGCGGCCACCGCGTTGACCAGCCGGTCGGCGCCCACCTCTTCGGGCCGGTCGAGCAGCACCTCGATGCCCAGATCGACCCCGTCGTCGCCGACCACCAGCGGCTCGCAACGGAAATACTTGCGGCACAGGGTTTTCAGCGAGAACACCATGGCCGGCACCACCGAGGCGACGATGGCCGCGTCGATCGCCTCGCGGGCCAGCCCCTCGATCGCCATCAACTGGGTCAGCCAGACGCCGAACTCGTCGGCCGTGCGGTTGGTGTCGGACGACGCGCGCCATTCGCCGCGCACCTCGTCGCCGTCGAACACCGCGAAAACCACGTTGGTGTTGCCCGAATCGATCGCCAGAAGCATCGGATCACCTCGTCCCGAAAAAGACGTCGCCGGCCAGCACGCGCCGTCGCTCGCCATTTGGCGGATCGAGCAGCAAGGCCCCCTGCCCGTCAAGCCCGGCGAACAGGCCGGACAAGGTTTCTCCGGGAAGCCGGATCTCGGTGGTGGCGCCCAGCCCGGCGGCGCGCTCCAGCCAAGCCTCGCGAATCGGCGCGAACCCCTCGGCGGCCCAGCGGCCGAACCAGATGGCGAAGCGGTCGCAGAACGCCGACAGAACCTCGAAGGCGCCGCCCTGGAAGCCGAACTCGGACAAGCTGGCGGCCGGGTGCAGGGCTTGCTCGGGCGCCTCGCGCACGTCGACGCCCACGCCCAGCACCAGAAGATCGTCGCGCTCGACGGTCTCCAGCAGCATGCCGGCCACCTTGCGTCCGTCGACCAGCACGTCGTTGGGCCATTTGCAGGCCACTTGGGCCGCGATCAGCCCGGCCAGCGCCTCGGCCAGCGACAGGCCGGCCGCGAACGAAAGCTGCGCCGCCTCGGCCAGCGGCCGTCCGGGCGCCACGATCAGCGAGCAGTGGAGGTTGCC
>JADGAL010000195.1 GCA_015232025.1 Alphaproteobacteria bacterium | reverse complement strand
CCGCCGACGCGGGCCTTCCACTGGTCGCTGGCGCTGCTGGTCGCGCTGGCCTGGGCGAGCGCCAAGCTGGATTCCATGACCCTGCACATGAATGCCGGGCATGCGATCCTGGCGCCGAGATACAGCGTCCAGGGATCGCCGGCCATCGCGGTGAAGGACAGGAACACCAGACCTTGCGAGCCGATCATCGCCAGCACGGCGACGCGCCGGCCGACGCGGTCGCTGATCGCGCCCCAGGCGATGCGCCCGACGCCATTGGCCAAGCTGAAGAACACCGCCATGGCGGTGCCGGCCACCGCGCTGGCCTCGGCCAGCGACAGGCCGTTGGCCTGCAGGGCCTCCATCGGGTAGAGCTTCATCAGCCCGATCGCCATCAACCCGGCGCTGGCCGCCACCGCGAAGGCCGCGAAGATCAGATGGAACTGGGGGGTGCGCAGCATCTCGGCCGGCGTGAAGTCGCGCGATCCGGTCGACACCGCGCGGGGCGGCGGGGTCCAGCCCTCGGGCGCCCATCCGCCGGGCGGGAACACCATCCACAGGCTGCCCGCCACGACCAGCGCCGCGAAGACCGCGCCATAGATCAGGAAGGTGCCGGCCAGCCCGAACGAGGCGATCAGATGGCCCCAGCCATCGGCCAGCTTGACCCAGCCCAGCGCGCCGAATCCGAAGCCGGCCACCGCGATGCCGGTGATCATGCCCTTGCGGTCGGGAAACCAGCGCATCGCCACGGCGATCGGCACCACATAGGCCAGCCCGATGCCCGCCCCGCCGATCACCCCCACGCATATCGTCAGCGCCCGGAAATCGGTGCCGCCGGCCAGCCCGGCCAGCGCGTATCCCAGGCCCAGCACCAGACCGCCGCGCAGGGCCAGCGTGCGCGGTCCCCACACGCCGATGCGACGGCCGGCCCACACCATCACCAGGGCGAAGGTGGCCAGCCCGACCGAGAACACCACTTGCGTCTCAAGCTTCGACCAGCCGGCCGCCTTGAGCGCCGGGGTGAATACCGGCCATGCATAGATCGAGCCCAGGGCGAGTTGCACCAGCACGGCCCCCAGCACCACCATCCACCTGTTCGGTAGCGTTTTGCTGTCGGGCATGTGGGCGGCTCCCGGCTATTTACGCGGTTGAAGAACCATACTACAGTTGTGGGGTCATGCCTATAAAGAGCATACTTGTAGCATTGGACGGCGGCGAGCGGACTCCGGCCACGCTGGAGACGGCCCTGATGCTGGTCGGTCGCTTCGGCGCGCGGGCCGACGTGCTGCATGTGCGGCCCGACGCGCTGACCGATGTTCCGGCGATCGGCGAGGGGATGAGCGGCCAACTGGCCGACGCGGTGTCGCACGGCAACGCCCTGCGCTCGGAGCAGCGCGCCCGGCTCGCCCGCGAGGTGTTCGAGCGCGCGTGCGGGGTCGACCATCCGTCGATGACCTTCGTCGAGCGGGTGGGCCGGCGCCATGCGGTGATGGCGCGGCTGGGCCGCGTCCACGACCTGATTCTGGTCGGCCCGCCCTCGGACCCCCGCGACATCGCCCACAGCCTGACCATGGACGCCCTGTTCCTGACCGGCCGGCCGGTGCTGGTGGTGCCCCACAAGGCCCCCGCCAGCCTGGGCGAGCACGTCGCGGTGGCCTGGAACGGCAGCGCCGAATGCGCCCGCGCCCTGGGCGGCGCCAGCAATTTCCTGCCCCACGCCAAGCGGGTGACCATCCTGACCGCCGAAAGCGCGCGCACCCCGCGCAGCGTGGTGCCCGAGTTGGCCGACTATCTGGCCCGCCACACCGCCGCGCCGGTCGAGACCCGCATCATCGGCCAGTTGGGCAAGCACCATCTGGGCGGCCGCCAGCTTCTCGAAGCGGTTCGCGAGAGTGGCGCCGACCTGCTGGTGATGGGCGCCCGCAAGCTGGGCCGCCTGGAACGTCTGATGCTGGGTAGCGCCACCCAGGACGTGCTGCGCGACGCCGATCTGCCGGTGTTGATGGGGCATTGATCGCAACGGGTTTCAACGGGGGAGATGATGATGATGTCGCGACGAGCGGGACGGCTTGCGCGTGGGCTCGCGGTGGCGGGACTCTGTTTCGCCGCCGCGGTGGCGGCGAGCACGCCGGCCGCCGCGAGGACCTTGACATGCTCGGGCTGGCAGCTCGTGTTTTCGGACGACTATAGTGTGCTGATCCGGACCGATCCGCCATTTCCCGGCGCGCAGAACCTCCAATCGACGCTCATCAAGGCCACCGGCACGTACGAGCCGGACCTGATCGAAACGACGTGGCTCGACAGCGACAACGTCAAGTACTGGTGGCAGCAGTTCCGTATAATTCTGCCCGCTGGACCGTACATCAACGTGACAAAGCGCTCTTACATCGCGATATACGGCTGGGCCGAGCAGCCAACCAGGAACGTGATTCCCCAATACGAATCCGGCTGGTGCGAATGATCACACCGGCGTCAGCGCCGCCTCGTAGGTCGCCACGTCGGCGTCGTCGAGGCAGGCGCGGATGATCGCCGCGCCTTCGGGGTCGAGATCGGGGAATTCCAGGAAGGCCGCGATCTCGGACTTGAAGAAGTTGGACAGCAGCGCCGCCCCCGCGTCGTAGCCGTCGGGGCCGATTTCGGGCTGGGTGTCGGTGCGCAGGAACCAACTGGCGATCTGGGCGCCTTCCACCTGCAAGGACCGCATCGCGTGGCCCAGCAGCGGGCAGCGGGCGGGCAGCAGTTGGTCGGGGCGGAATTTGGCGCCGCCGCGGCGGGCCAGATATTCGCGGGCGATCCATTGGCCGTTGAAGCCGACCTTCCACGCGCCGATGTGCTGATTGGGGATCAGCACATAGCGGGTGCCGGGCGAGCGGCGGAACTGGTCCAGCATGATGTTGGCGTAGTCGACCTTGCGGCCGGTGGCGAACGGCCAGAAGCTGCCCACCCCCTCGCTGGTCAGGCCGTCGCTGCCCAGGATGCTGGGATTGGCGTGGCCGCGCGGCGCGACCAGACGCCACAGCCAAGCCAGGGCGGGCGGCAGCAGGTGCATCAGGCCCAGGATGCCGTAGCTGGGAGTGTCGCGGGTGCAGGGCGGGGTGCGCACCCCGAAGCTGCGCACGTCGACCTCGACCGGGTCGCAGACGATCTTGGGCACCGAGCGGCGCGGCAGCACGACGCGCGGATTGGGGCAGCGCTTGCCGGGGGCGTCCTCGGTGTGTTCCCAGGGCAGGCAGGTGGCGCCCGGCACGCCGACCAGATTCAGGAAGATCAGCGGTTGCTTGGTCTGCACGCAGATGCGTTCGAGATCGGGGCTGGTGCCGTATTCGGTCAGGTGGTCGACGCGCACGAACCAGGCGCGCTCGGCGTCGGTCACGGTCAGCTTGCGCTGGTCGTTCTGGATGCCCGGATGGCACAGCGCCATGTCGTCGGTCACCGGCTCCAGCGCGCAGCCCTGGACCAGCGGCACCATGCGACGCTCGCCGGTCACCACGTTGTCGCCCAGCACGATGCGGCCGTCGGGCTCGCGGTGCGGGTATTCCAACATCTCGCTTTTGCCGCCGCCGCTGGCGCCCTCGTGCATGATGGTCAGGGTGTTGTCGTAAGGAGTCACCACCCGCACCGCCGAGGCGTGCGCGGTGACCCAGCCCTCGGACTCGCCGCGATCCAGCAGGATGCCGTAGACCCCCTTCTTGGCGCTGGGGCCGGGATAGAGGTTCAGCGCGAAGACCTCGTGCAGCGGGCCGCGATTGTGGATCACCACCTGCTTGCCGCCGCAATGGCTGTGACGGAAGGGGGGCGCCACGTAAAGCGCCGCTTGGGGCCGGAAATCCTCGTCCAGGTCCTCGAGCGCCAGCATGCCTTGCAGATCGCCCAGCGCGGCGGCGAAAAAGCCGGCGTTGGCGGGGCCGACGAACAAGGCGTCGTGGCCGATCCGCCCGCCGCCCGCCGAGAACGGCATGACGATCAGTTCCTGCCCGGCCAGCCAGGCGAAAATCTCGTCGCGCATGCCGGCGAACGCGCCGCCGAAGCGGTCGGCGAAGCGCGGCTTGTCGGTCGGCTGGTCGTCGGCGATCACCATGGTGGCGGGATCGCGGCGGCGCATATAGGTCTCGGGATAGTTGACGGCGACGCCGTTGCGGCAGCGCACCACCTCGGCCTCGACGACGCGACCCCTGCCGGGCACGTCGTAGGCGACCTCCCAGCGGTCGTTGCCGGCCGCGCCCATGGCGAGATCGAGCAGATCGTCGCGATTGCGCGGCCAATGGAGACGAGGCGCCGAGGCCAGGGCCGCCGCGAGGTCGGGCAGGCCGTTCAGCCAAGCCGGAAGGATGGGTGCGATATGGGTCATGCCGACCAGATTGACAGGTGATATGAATACATTCTAATAAAAGTTCCCGATCCAGGTCATTGATGATCGTCTATGCGCCATGCCACCTTCCGCCAGCTTCGCGTCTTCGACGCCATCGTGCGCAACGGCAGCTTCACCCGCGCCGCCGAGGAAATGAACCTGACCCAGCCCACGCTTTCGATGCAGGTCAAGACGATCGGCGAGTCGATCGGCCTGCCGCTGTTCGAGCGGATCGGCAACCGCATCCACCTCACCGACGCCGGGCGGGCGCTGCACGCGCTGTGCCGCGAGATGTTCGACAGCGTCGATCGCTTCGAGATGGCGCTTGACGATCTCAAGGGGCTGAAGCGCGGCCGGCTGCGGCTGGCGGCGGTGGCCCCGGCCGAATTCTTCCTGCCGCGCCTGATCGCCCCGTTCTGCAACGCCCATCCCGCCGTCGAGGTCTCGCTGGAGATCAGCAACCGGCGGCAGTTGCTCGAACGCATGAAGGCCAACGCCGACGATCTTTACGTCTTCGGCCATCCCCCGGCCGGGATCGAGGTCGACGCGGCGCGCTTCCTCGACAACCCGCTGGTCGCGGTGGCTCGGGCCGGCGATCCGTTGGACGGAGCGGGGCGCATCGGGCTCGACCGGCTGACCGAGCGGCCTTTCCTGCTGCGCGAGGCGGGCTCGGGCACCCGCACGACGATCGAACGCTTTCTCGCCGGGCATGGCTTGCGGCCGCGCATCCGCATGGAACTGGGCGGCATCGAGGCGATCAAGCAAGCCGTGCTGGGCGGCCTGGGCCTGTCGATCCTGTCGCGCCACGCCGTCGAGAACACGCCCGGCCTCGTCATCCTCGATGTCGAGCATCTGCCGATCGAGCGGCATTGGTACCTGCTGCGCCTGACCGGCAAACGCATGTCGGTGGTGGCCGGCGCCTTCTGCGCCCACCTCGCCCAGGCCACCCAAACCCCCGAACTGGCGGCCTGGACGCGGACGTGAACGAATTAGATTAAGCTAAAGTAACGTTTTTAATTCACGGCACATGTCACGACGTGGTCATAATGGAGATCAGGCGGGCTCGAACGATAAGGAAGCGCGCGACGTGGGGGAGGTAAACGGTGCCGACGGTTCTGATCGCCGACGACCATCCATTGTTTCGTAAAGCCCTGCGCGGCACCCTGCGCATGGCCTTCGCCGATTTCGAGGTGACGGAGGCCAATTCCCTGGCCGAGGCGCGCTCGCGGGTGACCAACGACCACGATCTCGTGCTGCTGGATCTGGCGATGCCCGACGCCGCCGGTTTCGACGCGCTGCTGACCCTGCGCCGGCTGGTGCCGTCGGTGCCGATCGTGGTGGTCTCGGCCTATGCCGACATCGACACGGTGCGCAACGCCGCCACCTATGGCGCGGCCGGCTTCATCCCCAAGACCGCCTCGCCCAACGTGATCGCCGGCGCCATCCAGGGCGTGCTGGCCGGCAAGCGCTGGTGGCCGCAAGCCGCGGGCGCCGACGCGCCGCGGGCCGACGACGACACCGACGCCGCCCGGCGTCTCAGCAAATGCGAGACCCGCGTGTTGGCGCTGCTGGCCGAGGGCAAGTCGAACAAGATCATCGCCTACGAATTGGGCATCAAGGAATCGACCGTGAAGTCGCACGTCACGTCGTTGCTGCGCAAACTGGACGTTCACAGCCGGACCCAGGCGGTTCTATTGGCCAAGGGGATGCAGGCCTGACTCCAGCGTCGCCGGCCGCGAGTCGGGCCTCGATCAGGGCGCGCAGCTTGGCCGGCCTGACCGGCTTGCGCAGCAGGTCCAGGCCCATGGCGGCGACCCGCGCCGCCACCTCGGGCCGGTGGTCGGCGGTGATCACCACCCCGTCGCCGGGCCGCATGGCGGCCACCAGTTCGGGGATGCGGGCGTCGAAGGCTTCGAGCGCCGCGGCGTAGCCCGCGACATCGCGGCGGTGACCAAACAGCGTGTCGAAATCGACGAAGTTGGCGACCAGCAGTCCACCCTCGCCCAGCCGCCGCATGCCCTCCAGGGTGCGGTCGAACAGGGCGTGGTTGCCTTCGGCCTTCACCTCGACGCCGGTGCCGGCATGGGCGAAGATGTCGCCGATCTTGCCCACCGAGATCACCTCGCGCCCGTCCGCCCCCGCCCGGTCCAGCAGGGTGGGCGCGGGCGGCGGCACGGTCAGGTCGCGCCGGTTGGCGGTGCGGGTGAAGCCCTCGGCCGGCGAGCCGACGAACGGCCGCGCGATCACCCGGCCGACCCGCCATGGATCAGCCAAACGGCGGGCCACGTCGCACACCGCCCACAGCCGCTCGACCCCGAACGCCCGCTCGTGCG
>JADGAL010000194.1:3452-6688 GCA_015232025.1 Alphaproteobacteria bacterium | reverse complement strand
GGCGGGTTTCGGCTTCTTGCCGGGGGGTGGCGCCTTGACGGCGGTCTTCGCCGCCCGGCGGACCACCGGCGCGTCGCCGCGCACCAGCGCCAGCCAGCGCGACAACCATCCACTCAGGGGGGTGCCGCCGGGAAAGACGGCCATGGCATAGGGATAATCGAGCAGGACGTGCCGCTTCAGCAGTTCGCGGGCGGCGGACAGCTTCTTCTGTTGGGCGAACAGAAGTCCTTGCAGAAGCCAGGTGCTGGGACCCGGGTTGAAGCGTTTGGCGATTCGCTTCAAAAAGAGCTGCGCGCGGTCGGGCCGCTCCTCCAGCAGGGCCGCCGTGGCCGCCAAGCTCAGAAGGATGAAGTTTCCCGGCACCGCCCGCACGGCCTCTTCGGCCAGCGCCAGCGGCTTCGGCGGGCGCCGGCCGAATTCCGCATAGATCGCGTCCATCAACACCTCGGGGTCGGCCGCGCCCCCGACCGCTTCGCTTTCCATCATCGGCCCCTTCGTTCTCCGCTCGAGGCTTGGCTCGACATTCCGAGACCGGAAGTTTGATGCCGTCGCGCGGCCACCGCAAGGCCGCGCTCCCGCTCCGCTTCACTCCCGCGACGGCCGGGGCAGGCGGTACGCGGCGGCAAGGGCTGCCATCACACCGTATCGGATTCGCAGGTCGCTACGATGTGTTTTGTCAATCGGTTCGATATCTCTCGGGATGCGAAGCGCGACACCTTGTCCGACCCGCTCGATCCGCTCACCGTTTCGATCGCGGAGCCGACCGAGATGGTGGTCGCCGAGGCCAGCGTCACCACGTCCGAGGCCGCGCCGCCGTTCAGCGTCTCGGTCGCCGAGACGGTGATCGTGCCGCCGCGGTTCTCGTACTCATTCTTCTGGGGGCAGTTGAGCTTTCGTTAATCTGACTCCGGCTCCCCCGCCATTCTCCGCAATGAATTCGACCCCGCCAGCGGCGAGCGTTTGTTCCAGCTTGCGCAGAGTCTCCCCATAAGCATCGGAACCATTCTCGAATCTGCTGACCGTGTTCGGGCTGACGCCGGCCTTGGCCGCGAGGTCGCGGACGCTCCAGTTCAGCGCCGCTCGCGCCATGCGAAGCTGCTCTCGGGTTATCATTGGTATAATAACACCTGATGTGGTGAGTTTGTGTTTGACTCGGTGCGACGAGCTTGGTACATCATACCCAAGTTTTGACGGCGGAGGCGTTGTTTGTGGGGGAGTCGGGGGATCGTTCCTTTTACGAGAGCTACATCTCCAGCCGTGAATGGCTGGAGAGTCCGGCGCGGTGCGAGGAACTGGCGCGCGCCGGTCACCGTTGTCGCCTGTGCGACCGGGGGGCGGATGAGGCGAGGATCACCGTCCACCACCGCACTTACAGCAGTCTTGGCCGGGAGCGGCCCGAGGATCTGACCACGCTTTGCCTCGAATGCCACAACGAGGTGACGTCCATGCTGCGACGTCGCCGGCTTGAGAGCCTGGTGCCGCCTCTGACCGATATTGCGAAGCCAGGGTGGCGGCTTGCGAGGAGCACGATCGATGTCGTACCAGAAATTGAGGTTCACGATCACCGGACTGGCGGCGCTGCTGATGCACAACGGCCGGCTCGCGGATCCCTCGAACGAGTACGCCAAGATGCTGAAGGTCTTGACCAGCAAGCGTCTGAAGACCGAGGCGGACTTCATGAAGATGGCTGAGATCGAGTGGTTCGGGGGGCTGTGGACCTGGAACAAGGAACCCTGCCTCCCATCGGAGGCGATCGAGGCGGCCCTCGTCAAAGGAGCCGGGCGCCGTAAGATGACGGCCCAGGTCAAGGCGGGGGTCATCTGCACTCGGCATGCCCAACTGCTCTACGACGGCCCGAGCGACCCGCGCGAGCTGTGGCCGGACAAGCGGTTCAGGTTGCAGGTGCCCGTCCGAGTGCAGAAGGGGCGGGTGATCCGAACCCGGCCACGCTTTTCCGAATGGCGGGCGGAAGTCGAGGTCGAGTACCTGCCGTCCCTGGTGAGCCAGGCGGCTATCGAGGAACTGGTCGTCGCTACCGGCGAACTCGTCGGCGTCGGCGATTGGCGGCCGCGCTATGGTCGGTTCGCGGTGGCATTCCACTGACAGCTTCCCATTGCAAGGCGAGGCCCGGCAAGGCGGGGCGAGGCATGGCTTGGAGAGGGGCGGGTCGGAAACGGCCCGCCCCTCGACGTTCCCGCGCCACTCATCGCGCGGTGTCGGGGCGGACCGACCGTGTCGGTTTTCTGTTCCGTTGCTACTCAGATCCCTTTTACGAAGAGCCCTCCTCCCGCGACAGCCAGGGCAGGCGGTAGCTGGTACTGCGGCCACCGCCCGGATTGCGCTCCAGCACGCCCATGGCCAGCAGATCGTTGATGTCACGTTGGGCCGTATCCGGCGAGCAGCCGGCCAAGCTGGCCCATTTTCGCGCCGTCAGGACGCCCTGGAAGCCGTCGAGCAATTTGCCCAGCACCTTCCGCTGGCGGTCGGTCATCGGCCGGTCGGCATGCGTCTGCCAGAAGCGGGATCGATCCATGACCCGTCCAGCGGCGGCCTCGGCCGCCGTGACCGCGGCCGCATGGCACTCCATGAACCATCCCAACCAGCCGGTGATGTCGAGATCGCCCTTCTGGGTTTCCTCCAGCACGGCGTAATAGCGCTTCTTGTCGCGCTCGATCTGGGCCGACATGCTGTAGAAGCGCTGACCGGTCCGCTCCATCTGGGCGACCGCCAGGTCGGCGATGGCGCGGGCGATGCGGCCGTTGCCATCGTCCATCGGGTGGATGGTGACGAACCACAGATGGGCCAAGCCGGCGCGCAGCAGCGGGTCCAGTCCCTCAACCTCGCCGTTGAACCACCCCAGGAACCGCTCCATCTCGGCGTCCAGCCGCGCCGCCGGCGGCGCCTCGAAATGCACGCGAGGCTTCGGCGCGTAGATATCGGAGACCACCCGCATGGCGCCCAGCCGATCGGTGCGCCAGCGGCCGACGTCGATCCGCTCCTTGCCGGCATGGCCGGTGGGAAACAGCGCGGCATGCCAGCCGAAGATCCGCTCGGCGGTCAGGGGTGCTGCGAAGTTCTTGGTGGCGTCGAGCACCATGTCGACGACGCCCTCGACCTTGCGGTCGGTCGGCGCCAGGCCGCCATCGGGCAGGCCGAGCCGGCGGGCGATCGACGAGCGCACGCTGGCCGGGGGCAACGCCTCGCCTTCGATGGCGCTGGTCGACAGGACGTCCTCC
>JADGAL010000194.1:0-3367 GCA_015232025.1 Alphaproteobacteria bacterium | reverse complement strand
CGCGTCCGCCAAGCCCGACAGCAGCGCCGCGGCCTCCCAGCGGAAGTGCGGCCAGTCGGGTCGCTGCCAGATATAGGTGGTCATTGAGCCGCCGCGACAGGGGTGATGCGGTGATTATGCGGCGATTAGGGGGCTTGCACAACCCCACTCGCCGCAAATCCCGCGGCGCATCCGGGGCGGTGGCTCCGCGCGGCGGCCGCCACGATGTGCTTTGTCAATCGGTTCGATATCGCTCCGGATGCGAAGCGCGACATCCAGTCATCACGCGTCGTTTTCCAGCGCTCTAGCGATCACCATGCGAGTCCAGGCTGAACGGCTCAGCCCCAGTCGGGCCGCCCGGCGATCGATGGCCTCGACCATGGCCTGGTCCATGCGCATCATGATCTGCTCCTTCACCCGCTTCTTGGGAGCGACGGTGGGGGCGGGGGGCGCCACGCCGGCGTCGGCCCCAAGGATGAATTTCTCCGCCTGTTCGTCAGCGTCATGCGGAACGACAGCGTTTGTGTTGCGGCTCGGTTTGCGTGCGATAGGCATTGTATATCACTCCGCTTCCGCTTCGACCTGGGCAAAAAGCCGGTCGGCGAGGATCTTCAGCTCGTTGCACGCCTTGCTGTCGGGGTGCGGCGCCTCGAGCACGGAAAGCCCGGCCGCCGCCGCGTTGGGAAACGCTTTGCGCCGGCCGATCGACGCCCGCATGAATTCGATCTCGGGATGTTCGGTCAGCGCCTCGGCCGCCGATCGGTTGTCTTCGCCCTGCGGGTCCGCGCAGTTGATGATCGCGTAGGCCCGCAGATTGGGATTGATCACGCGGGCGTCGGCCAGCAATTGGCCGACCTTGCCCAGCGTCCAAACATCGAACGAGCGGGGCTGGAACGGGACCACCGCCACGTCGGCGATCGTCAGGGCGGCCCGCAGGCCCGTCGTATCCCGGCCGCCGGCGTCGATCACGACATCGTCGTATTTGCCGCGCATCGCCAACACCTGACTGCGCACCGCGGCGCCCGTGAGCTGTACGGCGGTGTATCCCGTCGCCCCACGCGTCTCGACCCGCAAGGCGGAGAAGTCGGCTGCGGTGCCCTGTTCATCCGCGTCGACCAGCAGCACGTCGCGGCGACCGCGCAGCGTCCGCTCGATCGCCAAATTGACCGCCAGCGTGGTCTTGCCGACCCCGCCCTTGGTCTGAGCCAGAACGACGATCATTCCGATACCTTTCCGTATCTCGTTTCATAGCGAAACATGACACGACCGATATACGTTGCCAATCCACTTTCGTCGTTCGGAGCGAGTGCTGCCATATCACGGGGTGATCGAGGGCGGATTGGCGGCGCCCCGGTATAGCCAGCGCCGAGCCGCCGCGGCGACCAGCGCCAACGCCTCCAACGCCCCATCCGCCTCGCCCTTCTCGAAGTCGCCCTCGCTTTGCGCCATGGTGTTGGTCACATGGGCGAAGCAGGCGACCGGGCAGCCTCGGACGCGGGAAAAGGCGTAGAGCGCCGCCGCTTCCATCTCGACGGCGAGGATGCCCGCCGCGCGGTGGGCGGCGATCGCCGACTCGGTCTCGCGGTAGGGCGCGTCGGTGGTCCAGGTCGCCCCCTGGTGGACGGTCAGCGGCCCGGTGCCGACCAGCGGCGCCAGCCGGGCCAGGACATCCGGATCGGCCTCGGCGAAGCGGGACGGCGGCAGGTAGTGGTAGCTGGTGCCCTCGTCCCTCAGCGCCTTGTCGATCAGGATGAAATAGGGCGGTTCACCGACCGGTGTGATCTGGCCCGACGAGGTGACGCTAATCAGGAAACGACAGCCGCTGGCGAACATCTGCTCGGCCAGAAGCACGGCGAAGGAGGCGCCGACGGCGCAACCGACGACGCCGATCTCGATGCCGTCCCATTCGAACCGCCACATCTCGGTGTGATAGCAGGCCCAGTGCTCGACCGGCTGGGCGCGGCCGGCGCGTTTGAGATGGCGCACCATGTCGCCATCGGGGTCGAGCAGGCAGATGGCGGGCACTTCGGCATGGTCGAGGCCGCGCTGGCGACGGGCTTCGCGCAGCAGGTTGGCGGGCTGGAAAACGGATGGCGCGTCGGTGTCCTTGAGGTCCAGGATCGGCGGAATGGTCATGATCATCCTCCGCCAGACGCGCGTGCCCGAACATGCCGCCACGCCGTCACCAGATTGGCGGTGGCGCGGCCGATGTCCTCGGCCGTGGTTGTCCGGCCAACCGACAGCCGAACCGCGCCCAAGGCCCGATCGCGCTCACAGCCCATGGCGGCGAGGACGGATGATGGGGCCTCTTCCCCTTGGTGGCAAGCCGAGCCGGTCGAAGCGGCGATGTCGGGCGCCGCGGCGAGGACGGCGCCGCCCCGCACACCGGGAAAACTGACATTGAGGGTATTCGGCAGGCGCCGCTCGGCGTGGCCATTGAGGCGGATGCCGGGGACACCCGCCTGAAGCCCCAACCACAGCCGGTCGCGCAAGCCGCGCAATCGGGCTTGGTCCTCGGCGAGACGGCGGCCGGCGATCTCGCAGGCGGCGCCCAGGGCGACGATCAGGGCGACGTTCTCGGTGCCGGGACGCATGCCGCCTTCCTGACCGCCGCCGAAACTGGTTGGAGCGATGGCGGCGCCCTTGCGGATGTGGAGCGCGCCTACTCCCTTGGGCGCGTACAGTTTGTGGCCGACGATGGTCAGGGCGTCCACGCCGAGTTCGTTCACGTCCACCGACACCTTGCCTACGGATTGCGCCGCGTCGGTGTGCATCAGGGCGCCCCGGGAATGGGCCAGGGCCGCCAGCTCGCGGATCGGCTGGATCGTGCCAACCTCGTTGTTGGAGTGCATGACCGACACCATCACCGTCTCCCGCCGGATGACGACGTCCGCCGCCCGCATGTCGATCAGACCGGTTTCGTCCACCGGGATGGTGTCGACCGCCCATCCACGAAACCCCACCAACCGGCAGGGCTTCTCGACGGCGGGATGCTCGATGGCCGAACAGGCCAGCCGCCCGCCCCGGTCGTCGGCGTGGGCGACGGCGCCCAGGATCGCCATGTTGTTGGCCTCGGTGCCGCTACCGGTGAAGACGATCTCTTCGGGCGCGCCACCGATCAGCGCCGCCACCTGGGCGCGGGCACGGTCGACGGCGTCCCGCGCCCGGCGACCGTAGACATGGCTGCTGGAGGGGTTGCCGAAGTGGGTGCGCAAGAACGGCGCCATCGCCTCGACCACTTCCGGGTCGATGGGCGTGGTGGGGGTAGACCCAACAGTCGTGTCACCAGGGGCCATTTGAGGAACGACATGCGGAAGCGGCCGGGCTGACCTACTTCCGGGGCTGTTTTGGACGTCCCGGCGGGCGCTCCTTGAGCCTTGAGATTGTT
>JADGAL010000193.1 GCA_015232025.1 Alphaproteobacteria bacterium | reverse complement strand
CGCATCGCCTATTGGCGGGTGGCGGCCGACGAGATCAATTACCGGCGCTTCTTCGACATCAACGATCTGGCCGGCTTGCGCATGGAATTGCCGCAGGTGTTCGAGACCACCCACCGGCTGATCTTCGAGCTGATCGCCGAGGGCAAGCTGCACGGGCTGCGCATCGACCATGTCGACGGGCTGCACCACCCGGCCCAGTATCTGTCGCGCCTGCGAGAGCACGCCGGGCGGCCGGTCTGGGTGGTGGTCGAGAAGATCCTGGCCCATCACGAGCGCATCCGCCGCGACTGGCCGGTGGCCGGCGAGACCGGCTATCAGGCGCTCAACCTGATCAACGGGCTGTTCGTCGATCCCGAAGGCGCGGAGCCCCTGGAGCGGACCTACGCCCGCTTCATCGGCGGCGGGCTCGATTTCGAGGAGGAGGTCTACCGCGCCAAGAAGCTGATCATGGCCGAGACCATGGCCAGCGAATTGACCGTGCTGGCCCTGCGTCTGGCGCGCATCGCCCAGGCCCATTGGCGCTCGCGCGACTTCACCCTGTCGGGCTTGCGCCGCGCCCTGGAAGAGGTGGTGGCCTGCTTCCCGATCTACCGCACCTATGTGACGGCGCGCCGGGTCGGCGAGCAGGACCGCCGCTACATCGATTGGGCGGTGGCGCAGGCGCGCAAGCGGGGCGGGGCCGATCCGGCGATCTACGACTTCGTGCATGGCGTCCTGACCACCGATCTGGGGCGCGGCCCGCGGCCCTACTACCCGCGTCGCGCGGTGATCGCCTTCGCGCAAAGTTTCCAGCAGTACAGCGGCCCGGTGATGGCCAAGGGCTTCGAGGACACCGCGCTTTATCGCTACAACCGTCTGGTGGCGCTGAACGAGGTGGGCGGCGACCCGCGCCGCTTCGGCGTGTCGGCCAGCGCCTTCCACCAGACGGCGCGGCGGCGGCGGGGCGCGTGGCCGCACGCCATGATCGCCACCGCCACCCACGACACCAAGCGGGGCGAGGACATGCGCGCCCGCCTCAACGCGCTGTCCGAGCTTCACGAGGAATGGCGGGTGCGCCTGGACCGCTGGGGGCGCCTCAACGCGGCGTTCAAGCATGACGGCGCGCCCGACGCCAATGACGAGATCCTGCTGTACCAGACCATGCTGGGCGCCTGGCCCGAGGACCCGGCCGAGGAGGCGGGGTTCGTCGAGCGCCTGCAAGGCGCCATGCTGAAATCGGTGCGCGAGGCCAAGCGGATCACCAGTTGGGCCAAGCCCGACGCGGGTTATGAGCAGGCCCTGGCCGAGTTCGTGGCCCGGCTGTGCGCGCGCGACCGGCGCAATCCGTTCCTCGACGATTTCCTGCCCTTCCGGGCGCGGCTGGCGCGGCTTGGCATGGTCAACGGCCTCGCCCAGACCCTGGTCAAGCTGACCATGCCCGGCGTGCCCGACCTCTATCAGGGCTGCGAGTTGTGGCAGCTCGACATGGTCGATCCCGACAACCGCCGGCCGGTCGATTGGCGAAAGCGGGACCGCCTGCTCGACGAGGCCGCCGAGACCGATCCGTGGACCCTGATCGAAAACTGGCCAAGCGGCGCGGTCAAGCTGCGCCTGATCGAGCGCGCCCTGGACTTGCGCAAGCGCAGGCCCGACCTGTTCGAGCGCGGCGATCACCTGCCGCTGAAACCGCGCGGCGATCTGGCCCGCCATCTGCTGGCCTATGCCCGCGTGCGCGAGGGCCATGCCGCGATCGTCGTGGTGCCGCGCCTGATCGCCGGCCTATGGCCCGAACACAATCTGCTTCCGCCCTTGCGCGGCGCCTGGCGCGGCACCTTCGTCGAACTGCCGCCGGTCCTGGCGCGGGCCGAAGGCTTCCGCGACGCGCTGACCGGCGCCTGGGTCGAGACGGCCAGCCGGCGCGGCGCCCGCGTGCTGAAGGCCGACGATCTGTTCGATCAGGGGCCGGTGGCGCTGCTCGAAAGCGCGGGCTAACCATTTCGAAACCACTTTCGCCTTGACTGGGGGGCCGAAGTGCAGTGCGCTTGGGCGGGGCGGAGTCCATCATCGGCGGGTGTGCCGGGGCGGATCGGGGACTATTCGCGGTAGGAGTCGTGCGAGCATGTGGAGACACCCTTCGAAGGCGGCCGGCCCGTTGTCGGTTGCCGCGGACAAGGCGGAGATTCGTCAGTCCATGGCGAATCATCTGCTTTATTCGGTGGGCAAGGACCCGCTGAACGCCACCTCGCGCGACTGGTTCCTGGCGGCGGCCTTCGCCGTGCGCGACCGGCTGATCGAGCGCTGGATGCAGACCATGCGCAGCTATTACGACCAGGACGCCAAGCGGGTCTATTACCTGTCGATGGAGTTCCTGATCGGTCGCACGCTGGGCAACAGCATGATCAATCTGGGGCTTTTCGAGGCGTTCCGCGACGCGGTGTCGGATCTGGGCTACGACCTGGACGAGTTGCAGGGCTGGGAGGTCGAGCCGGCGCTGGGCACCGGCGGCCTGGGCCGTCTGGCGGCCTGCCTGCTCGATTCGATGGCCACCCTGGACCTGCCGGGCTACGGCTACGGCATCCGCTATGAATTCGGCATGTTCACCCAGCATGTCGAGCAGGGTTGGCAGGTCGAGGCGCCCGAGAACTGGCTGCGCTACGGCAATCCCTGGGAATTCCCGCGGCCGGGGGTGATCTATCCGGTGCGCTTCGGCGGCCAGGTGGTCGAATATCGCGACGCCGAGGGCCGCACCCGCCACCAGTGGATCAACACCGAGGAGGTCATGGCGATGGCCTTCGACGTCCCGGTGCCGGGCTTCGGCGGGGGCACGGTGAACAATCTGCGCCTGTGGTCGGCCAAGTCGACCCGCGAGTTCAACCTGCGTTACTTCAACGCCGGCAACTACATGGAGGCGGTGCGCGACAAGAACGAATCCGAGAACCTGTCGAAGGTGCTTTATCCGTCGGATTCGACCTCGCGCGGCAAGGAGCTGCGCTTCCGCCAGGAATATTTCTTCGTCAGCGCCTCGTTGCAGGACATCCTGGCGCGCTTCCGCAAAAGCCACGGCTCGTTCGACATGCTGCCCGGCCGGGTGGCGATCCAGCTCAACGACACCCATCCGGCGATGGTGGTGGCCGAGTTGATGCGGGTGCTGGTCGACGATCATCACTATGACTGGCACCGCGCCTGGGACATCACCAAGCGGACCTGCGCCTACACCAACCACACCCTGCTGCCCGAGGCGCTGGAGACCTGGCCGGTCGAGTTGTTCGAGCGGGTGCTGCCGCGCCATCTGGGCATCATCTACCAGATCAACCACGAGTTCCTGAACGACGTGCGCCACCGCTGGCCGGGCGACATGGACGTGCTGCGCCGCATGTCGATGATCAGCGAGGACGACGACCGCCGCGTCCGCATGGCCCATGTCGCGCTGGTCGGCAGCCACAAGGTCAACGGCGTCGCCGAAATCCACACCGAGCTGATGAAAAGCACGATCTTCGCGGACTTCGAGCGGTTCGAGCCGGGCAAGATCAACTGCAAGACCAACGGCATCACGCCCAGGCGCTGGCTGCTCTCGGCCAATCACGGGCTGGCCGAACTGATCACCCACCATATCGGCCCGGATTGGGTGACCAATCTCGACCATCTGCGCAAGCTGGAACCCTTCGCCGAGGACCCCGAATTCCGCGCCCGCTTCGCCGCCGTCAAGCGGGTCAACAAGGTGCGGCTGGGCCATATCGTCGAGCAACGGCTGGGCGTCGACGTCAACGTCGAATCGATGTTCGACGTGATGGTCAAGCGCATGCACGAATACAAGCGCCAGCTTCTCAACCTGCTGCACGTGGTCAGCCGCTACAACCGCATCCGCGCCAACCCGACCGCCGATTACGTGGCGCGCACCGTGATCATCGGCGGCAAGGCGGCGCCCGGCTACGCGATGGCCAAGCTGATCCTCAAGCTGATCAACGACGTGGCCGACGTGGTCAACAACGACCCCCTGGTCGGCGACAAGCTGAAGCTGGTCTTCGTGCCCAATTACAACGTTTCGACCGCCGAGATGATCATCCCCGGCGCCAATCTGTCCGAGCAGATCTCGACCGCCGGCACCGAGGCCTCGGGCACCGGCAACATGAAGCTGGCCTTGAACGGCGCCCTGACCATCGGCACCTGGGACGGCGCCAATGTCGAAATCTGCGAGGAGGTCGGCGAAGAGAACATGTTCCTGTTCGGCCTGACCGCGCACGAGGTCGCCCGGCTGCGCCGCGACGGCTTCGACGCCCGCAAGGCGCTGGACGACAATCCCGACCTGCGCCAGGTCTTGGAGATGATCGGCGGCGGCTATTTCTCGCCCGACCAGCCCGACCGCTTCCGCCCGATCGTCGACACGCTGACGGTGGCCGGCGACTACTACCTGCTGACCGCCGACTACGCCGATTACTGCGCCACCCACCTGCGCGCCGACGAGATGTTCCGCCAGCCCGACGAATGGAACCGCCGCGCCATCCTGAACGTCGCCCGCATGGGCAAGTTCTCGAGCGACCGCACGGTGCGCGAATACGCCGAAGACATCTGGAATGTACAACCCCGCCGCGAACCAGCCTTGGCGCGGGCCGGCGAGTAGTCTCTTGCCCCCATGGCCGGCCCGCGGCTATGCTGGTTTCCGGTATGGGGAAATCGGTGGGAACTTCAACGGGAACGAGGGCGGCGTGGCTTGACCACTTGCCGGACGGGGTCGCCTATTTCGACGACTCCTTTCGGCTGGTCGAGTGGAACGCGCGTCTGGCTTCAATGGTGGCCAAGCCGCTATTGGCGGGGCTTCCGCTCGCTTCCGTGATCGGCCCCGAATTGGCCGCGCTGGCCGGGCCGGGGTTCTGCCTCGCGGCGGTCGAGGGCGGGCGGTGCTGGCGGGGCGATCCGATCCCCGAGGGGGGCTACGCGCTGTCTTGCCGCGACGCCGCCGAGGGGGCCGGGCTGCGGGCGGCGCTGGGCGCGGCCGAGGCGTCGAGCCGCGCCAAATCCGATTTCCTGGCCAATATGAGCCATGAATTGCGCACCCCGCTGAACGCCATCATCGGCTTTTCCGACGTCATCCACAGCGGCGTCTTCGGGCCGATCGGCAATGCCCGGTACCAGGAATACGTTCTCAACATCAACCAGTCGGGCCGCCATCTCCTGGCGCTGATCAACGACATCCTGGACCTGTCCAAGGTCGAGGCCGGCCGGGTCGAGTTGCACGAGGAAGACCTGTCGATCCACGATCTGGTCGGCGCCTGTTTCCGCATGGTCACCGAGATGGTCATGCAGTCCGGCTGCCTGCTGGTGATGGAGGCCGACGAGGGCCTGCCCATGCTGCGGGGCGATGGCCGGCGCTTGCGTCAGGTGCTGCTCAACCTGTTGTCCAACGCCGTCAAATTCACGCCCGAGGGGGGGCGGGTCAGCGTGCGCGCCCGGCTCGAAGCCGATGGCGGCTTGGCGATCACGGTCGCCGACACCGGCACCGGCATCGCCCCCGACGACATCCCGCTGGTCATGGAGGAATACGGCCGTGGCCGCAGCGAGGTGGTGCGCAACCGTCAGGGAACCGGGCTGGGCCTGCCGCTCAGCCAACGGCTGGTCGCCCTGCATGGCGGCCGGCTGGACCTGACCAGCGTGCTGGGCCAGGGCACCGAGGTCACCTTCCGGCTGCCCAGGGAACGCGTCCTGGGTTGAGGGCATCCTCTCCCCTCGTCATGGCCGGACTTGATCCGGCCATCCTCATGGGATGCCCGTGTCAAGCACGGGCATGACGGCGAAGGGACGGTCTCCCCTCGTCATGGAGATGCCGACGGCGAAGGGTCGGTCTCCCCTCGTCATGGCCGGACTTGATCCGGCCATCCGCGCGAGATGCCCGTGTCAAGCACGGGCATGACGGCGAAGGGTCGGTGCCGACTTTTTCCGCTGTTGTATTATTTCCCCGCCGGCTCGGGGGTCAGGTGCGTCTTGACCGCGTGGGCAAGTTTTCCCTGGGCCTTTTGAATCTCCCAAGACGCCATGCGGTCCTTCAGCGTCTTCATCGCCAGCTTGGCGTTGAAGGTCGGCTCGTACTGGGCCAGCAGCAAGGGATCGGCGCGCGCCGCCAGACCGTACCAGACATAGGCTTCGACGCGGTCGGGCTCGACTCCGGCGCCGCTTTCATAGGCGGCGGCCAGCAGGTATTGCGCGGCGGCGTGGTCGTGCCGGGCCGCCTTGCGGAACCATTCAAGCGCCTTGCCGGCGTCGCGCGGCACCCCGCGACCGCGCAGATACAGCCGGCCGAGCGAATATTCGGCCTCGGCGTGATGGCCGGTCTCGGTGGCCCGCAGGTACCATTGCATGGCCGCCTGATAGTCCTTGGCGGCGCCCTGGCCGCTTTCATGGGCGAGCCCGATGGCGAATCGGGCGTTCGCGTCGCCCTTCTCGGCGGCCTTGGCGAACCACGCCACCGCTTCGACGGGGTTGGGCGGAACACCCTGGCCGTACTGGTGCAACAGGCCGACCGCGTATTGGGCGGCCGGGTCGCCTCCATCGGCGAGCGGCTTCCACTCGGCCAGGGCCTTGGCGAAATCCCCGGACTCGTAGGCCGCGACTCCGGCCTTGAAGTCGGCGGCGGCCGGTTGCGCCAGCGCGAAAACGGCCGCCAGCGCGGCGGCGAGGAGTGGTTTCGATGTCATGCCACCGGTATAACCCGAATCGGCTTCGCACACAAAAGATGGGGTTATGGCGCATTCGG
>JADGAL010000192.1 GCA_015232025.1 Alphaproteobacteria bacterium | reverse complement strand
GGAAGGAAGGCGCGTCTGGCCCGGGGCTCCTTATCCCTTGGGGGCCACCTGGGATGGGCATGGCGTGAATTTCGCGCTGTTCTCGGCGCATGCCGAACGGGTCGAGCTGTGCCTGTTCGACCCGCGCGGCGGCCGCGAGATCGAGCGCATCTCGCTGCCCGAATACACCGACGAGGTTTGGCACGGCTATCTGCCCGACGCGCGACCGGGGCTTTTGTACGGCTATCGCGTGCATGGGCCCTACGATCCGGCGGGCGGCCATCGCTTCAACGCCTCGAAGCTGCTGATCGATCCTTACGCGCGCACCCTGATGGGGCCGTTCCGCTGGAGTGACACCCATTTCGGCTTCCGGGTCGGCGGGCCGCGCGTCGATCTGGCGATCGACCGCCGCGACAACGCGCGCTTCATGCCCAAATGCCAAGTGGTCGACACCGCGTTCACCTGGGGCCGCGATCGGCCGCCGGGCCACGCCTGGAGCGACGGCATCATCTACGAGGCCCATGTGCGCGGCATGACCATGCGCCATCCGGGGGTGCCCGAGCCGCTGCGCGGCACGCTGCTCGGCCTGGGCGAGCGGGCGGTGATCGACCATCTGGCGCGGCTGGGCGTCACGGCGATCCAGTTGTTGCCGATCCACGCGATGATCGACGAGCGCCATCTGGTCGAGCAGGGCCTGAGCAATTATTGGGGCTACAATTCCATCAACTTCTTCGCGATCGATGGGCGGTTCTGGACCGACTCGTCGCATGGCGACTTCAAGACCACGGTGCAGCGCCTGCACGAGGCGGGCATCGAGGTGTTCCTCGACGTGGTCTACAACCACACCGCCGAGGGCAACCATCTGGGGCCGACGCTGTCCTTCAAGGGCATCGACAACGCCTCGTATTACCGGCTGGTGCCGGGCGATCCGCGCCATTACGAAAATTTCTCGGGCTGCGGCAACAGCGTCGACACCAGCCACCCGCGCGTCCTGCAAATGGTCATGGACTCGCTGCGCTACTGGGTCGAGGAGATGCATGTCGACGGCTTCCGCTTCGACCTCGCCGCCTCGTTGGGGCGCGAGGACAAGGGCTTCGACCCGCATGGCGGATTCTTCGACGCGATTCGCCAAGACCCGGCGCTGTCGCGCGTCAAGCTGATCGCCGAGCCCTGGGACCTCGGCCCCGACGGCTATCGCCTGGGCGGCTTTCCGCCCGGCTGGTCGGAATGGAACGGCCGCTATCGCGACACCGTGCGGCGGTTCTGGAAGGGCGAGGGCGGGGTGATCGGCGATCTCGCCTCGCGGCTGACCGGCTCGTCCGACCTGTTCGAGTGGAGCGGGCGGCGTCCGTGGTCCAGCCTGAACTTCGTCACCGCCCATGACGGCTTCACCCTGCGCGACCTGGTCAGCTTCGAGCGCAAGCGCAACGAGGCCAATCACGAGGGCAACCGCGACGGCTCGGACTCGAACCATTCGTGGAATTGCGGCGTCGAGGGGCCGACCCTCGACCCCGAGATCAACCGTCTGCGCCTTCAGCAGATGCGCAACCTGATCGCCACCTTGCTGCTGTCGCAGGGCGTGCCGATGATCATGGCGGGCGACGAGTTGTTCCGCACCCAGCACGGCAACAACAACGGCTATTGCCAGGACAACGAGCTGGGATGGATCGACTGGGCCAGCGCCGATCCCCGCTTCCTCGCCTTCGTGCGCACCGTCCTCAAATTGCGCCGCGAGCATCCGGTGTTCCGGCGCAAGGGGTTCTTCCGCGGCCGCGCCATCGCCGGCGCGCCGGTACGCGACCTGTCCTGGGTCACCCCGAACGGCTCGGAGATGAGCCACCAGGACTGGACCCTGCCCTACGCCCGCACGCTGGGCTTCGTGCTGGGCGGCGAGGCGGGATTCTTCGACGAGGAGATGGGGCGCGAGGAGCGCGACGACACCTTCCTGGTCCTGCTCAACGCCTATCACGGCACCATCACCTGGACCATGCCCTCGGCGCTGGCGGCCGGCGGATGGCAGCTTCTGGTAGACACCTCGGCCTATGACGGCCTGGGGCGTGGCGAATTCCTGCGACCCGGCGAACAATACCCTCTCCGTCCGCGTTCGATGGCTGTGCTCATCCGGCGCGACTCCGCGCCGAGCTACGTGCGCGATGGAGAGGGAGAGCGAGGATGAAACGAACGCACCGCATGCCGTTCGGCGCCGAGGTTGGCCCGAATGGCGTCCGGTTCGCACTTTGGGCTCCCGACGCCGGCGCGGTCGAGCTGTTGATCGAAGGCGAGGCGCCCCAGCCCATGATCCCGGCCGAGGGCGGCTGGTTCCGTCTCGATGCGCCCCAGGTGGCGGCCGGCGCGGCCTATCGCTTCCGCGTCGATGGCGGCCTGGCGGTGCCCGACCCGGCGTCGCGCGGCCAGCTCGACGACGTCCACGGCCCCAGCCTGGTGGTCGACGCCGGGGCCTTCGAATGGGAGGATTCGGCGTGGGGCGGCCGCCCCTGGGAAGAGGCGGTGTTCTATGAACTGCATGTCGGGACCTTCACGCGGGGCGGCACCTTCGAGGCGGCCATCGCGCGGCTGGACGAACTGGTCGATCTAGGCGTCACCGCCATCGAGTTGATGCCGGTCGCCGATTTTCCCGGCCGCCGCGGCTGGGGCTATGACGGGGTGCTGCCCTTCGCCCCCGACCGCGCCTATGGCGGGCCGGACGACCTGAAGCGGCTGGTCCAGGCGGCGCACCGGCGCGGGCTGATGATCTTCCTCGACGTGGTCTACAACCATTTCGGCCCGGACGGGAATTACCTCAACGCCTACGCCAAGCGCTTCTTCACCGACCGCCACCACACGCCCTGGGGCGACGCCATCAATTTCGACGGGCCGGGCTGCGAGACGGTGCGCGACTTCTTCATTCACAACGCGCTGTATTGGCTGAACGAATATCATTTCGACGGCCTGCGCCTCGACGCCGTGCACGCCATCCTGGACGCGGGCGAGGTGCATTTCCTGGACGAGTTGGCGGCCCGCCTGCGCGCCGCGCTGGGGCGGGGGCGCCATGTCCATCTGGTGCTGGAGAACGACGACAACGCGGCCCGCTTCCTCGGCCCCGACCGCTTCGACGCGCAATGGAACGACGACGCCCATCACGTCCTGCACGCCCTGTCGACCGGCGAGGACGGGGGCTATTACGAGGATTACCGCGACGACCGCGGCGAGCGCCTGGGGCGCGTGCTGACCGAGGGCTTCGACTACCAGGGCGCGCCGTCGCCCCATCGCGGCGGGGCGCGGCGCGGCGAGCGCTCGGACCATCTGCCGGCCACCGCCTTCGTGAACTTCCTGCAAAACCACGACCAGATCGGCAACCGCGCCCTGGGCGAGCGGATCGGCCATTTGGCCCAGCCCGAGGCGCTGCGCGCCGCCACCGCCGTGCTGCTGCTGGCGCCCTCGCCGCCGCTGCTGTTCATGGGCCAGGAATGGGCGGCGGCCCAACCGTTCCTCTACTTTTGCGACTTCGCCGACGCGCTGGCCGATGCGGTGCGCGAGGGGCGGCGGCGCGAATTCGCCGCCTTCCCGGCGTTCCGCGACGCCAAGGCGCGCGAGCGCATTCCCGACCCCAATGGCGCCCTCACATTCGAGACGTGCAAGCTCAACTGGGCGGATCGAAACGTCGAGCCGCATCGCGCGTGGCTTTCCTTCCATAGGCAATTGCTGTATCTCCGAAGGACGGAGATCGTTCCGCGGCTCGCCGGCATGGCGGCGGGCGGCGAGGCGCGCGCCATCGGCCCACACGCGACGGTGGCGGCATGGCGCCTGGGAGACGGATGCCGATTGAGGCTCAGAGCCAATCTGGGCGCCGCTCCGGCGGCCGAGGCGGGAACCTTGGGCGGGCGGCTCCTGTTCGCCACGGCGCGGGTTCCGGGCGAGACGATGCCGCCCTGGTATGCGGAGTGGACCATCGAGGGGGAGAACGCATGACGGCTGGGACCGATCTCGACCGCTTGGCCGCCCTGGCCGGCATCGAGGAAGGCTGGTGGGATTTCTTCGGCGAGTACCGCCCGGTCTCGGCCGACACCAAGCGCGCCTTTCTCGAAGCGATGGGCTTCGCGGTGGCCGACGACGGGGCGGTGGCGCGCAGCCTGCGCGAATTCGAGGAACGACCCTGGCGCCGTCCGCTCGAGCCGGTGGCGCTGTGGCGCGAAAGCCGCGGCAACCCCGAGATCGCCATCAGCCTGCCGGCGCATCGCGAGGGCCAGCCGATCGCCTGGACCCTGGAGGAGGAGATCGGCGCCACCCATGGCGGCGGCCTGATCCCCGCCGAACTGCCCGTCCTGTCCGAGCGGGACCTGGACGGCGAGCCGGTCCGGCGTCGGCTCTTCCGCCTGCCCGGCCCCCTGTCGCCCGGCATCCATCGCTTCCTGCTGCCCGAACTCGCCGCTTCGACCAGCTTGATCGTGGTGCCCGATCAAGCCTGGTGCCCGCCCGAATTGGAGCGGGGCCGCAAGCTGTGGGGCGTCGCCACCCAGACCTACGCCCTGCGCGGCGAGCGCGATTGGGGCATCGGCGATTTCGGCGCGCTGGCCGAATTGTGCCGGCTGGCCGGCGAGGCCGGCGCCTCGGCGGTCGGCATCAACCCGCTGCACGCCCTGTTTCCCTCGCTGCCCGAGCGCTTCAGCCCCTATTCGCCGTCCAGCCGCCTGTTCGTGACGATCACCGGCATCGACGTCGAGGCGATTCCCGATTTCGCCGAATGCGCGGCGGCCCGCCGCATGGTGGCGGGCAAGGCGTTCCGCGCCAAGCTGGCCCGGCTGCGCGCCGATTCGCGGGTCGATTATCCCGCCGTGATGGCGCTGAAGATGCCGGTGCTCGCCCTGCTGCACGCCCATTTCCGCGCCCACGGCGACGGGCGGGCGGCGGCGTTCCATCGATTCCAGGCGCAAGGCGGCCGCGCCGCCGAGATGTTCGCCACCTTCCAGGCATTGCAGGAGCATTTCCTGGCGGCCGATCCGCCGGCCTCGTATTGGCGCCACTGGCCGGAAGAGTTCCGCCACCCCGATTCCCCCGCCGTGATCGATTGGGCGGGCGCCCATCGCGAGCGGGTCGAATTCTTCTGGTGGCTGCAATGGCAGGCCGAGCAGCAATTGGGCATGGTCGCCGAAACCTGCCGCGCCGCCGGCATGCCGATCGGGCTTTACCGCGATCTCGGCGTGGGCATCGCGGATGACGGGGCCGAGGCGTGGGCGCGCCAGGATTTGCTGTCGCTGGGCGTCTCGGTCGGCGCGCCGCCCGATCCCTTGAACCTGCTGGGCCAGGATTGGGGGCTGGCGCCCTTCAACCCGGTGGCCCTGCGCGAGGCCGCCTATCGGCCGTTCCTCGACGTCCTGGCCGCCAATATGCGCCATGCCGGGGCGCTCAGGCTCGACCACGCCATGCTGTTGCAGCGCCTGTACTGGGTTCCGCGCGGCGCCAAGGCGGATCAGGGGGCCTATGTCCGCTATCCGGTCGACGATCTGTTCGGGCTGGTCGCGCTGATGAGCCGCCGCCAGCGCTGTCTGGTGATCGGCGAGGACCTGGGCACCGTGCCCGACGGCTTCCGCGAGCGGATGTTCGATCGCGGGCTGCTGGCCTATCGGCTGCTGGTGTTCGAGCGCGACCGCGACGGCGAGTTCCTGCCGCCCGACCAGTTGACCGAACAGGCCGTGGTGCAGGTGGGCACCCACGACCTGCCGTCGCTGCGCGCCTGGTGGATGGGCACCGATCTCGATCTGCGCGAGCGCCTGTCCTTGTTCCCGCGGCCCGAGATGGTCGCCGCCGAGCGCGCCGGGCGGGCTCGCGACCGCGAGCGGCTGGTGGCGGCGCTGGCCCGCATCGGGCTGCTGCCCGCCAATTTCCCCACCCAGCCCGAATTGTCCGACGACGAGGCCGGTCGGCTCGCCATGGCGGTTCACGACTATGTGGGCGGCTCGGCGTCGCGCCTGATGCTGGTGCAGATCGAGGACGTGCTGGCTTTGGCCCTGCAAATGAACCTGCCCGGCACCTGCGACGAGCATCCGAATTGGCGCAGCCGTCTGCCCGTGCCGGTCGCCCAGGCGATGGCCGATGGCCGCATGCGCGAGTTGGCCCGCCGTCTGGCGGTCGGGCGGGGGCGGGGCGGCTGAAGGCGATCATGGCTCCGCCCCTCGTCCCGCGCGCCACTTATCGATTGCAGCTCAACGCCGATTTCGGTTTCGCCGAGGCCGAGGCGCTGGTGCCCTATCTGGCGCGGCTGGGGATCAGCCATCTTTACACCTCGTCCTTCCTGAAGGCGCGGGCGGGCAGTCGGCACGGCTACGACATCATCGACCACGCGGCGATCAATCCCGAGATCGGCGACCGCGCCTCGTTCGACAGCCTGTCGGCGGCGCTGGCCCGCCACGACATGGGGCTGGTGCTCGACGTGGTGCCCAACCACATGGGGGTCGGCGGCCACGACAACGCGTGGTGGCTGGACGTGCTGGAATGGGGCGAGGATTCGCCCTACGCCGCCTTCTTCGACATCGACTGGCAGCCGGCGCGGCGCGAATTGCGCGGCAAGCTGCTGCTGCCCTTCCTGGGCGACCATTACGGGGCGGTGCTGGAGCGCGGCGAGTTGAAGCCGGCCTTTTCCAGGCTGGTCATCACGATCTCGTCCAACTCGGCGCGCGACCGCGCCAGACCGTGGATGCGCGGCCCATAGGCCACGTTGTCGTAGATCGTCTTGGGAAACGGATTGGGCTTTTGG
>JADGAL010000191.1 GCA_015232025.1 Alphaproteobacteria bacterium | reverse complement strand
ACGAGGCGCGCCGACGCGTCGCCGCCACCGCCGTGCCGCCCGGCGGATTGCTGCTGACCGGGGCGCCGCGCGCCACCCCGCCGGGCGAGCCCTTCCGGGTGTGGAACAGCTTGGTGGTGGTCGACGAGCGGGCCGGCGTCGCCGGAATTTACGACAAGGTGCATCTCGTTCCGTTCGGCGAATACGTGCCGTTGCGCGGCGTCCTGCCGATCGACAAGCTGACCCACGGCGCCACCGACTTTTCGAGCGGCCGGGCGCTGGCCACCCTGGATTTGCCCGGCCTGCCGCCCGTGGGGCCGCTGATCTGCTACGAGGCGATCTTCCCCGGCCGGGTGACCGCCGCCGACCGCCGCCCGGCCTGGCTGCTGAACGTGACCAATGACGGCTGGTTCGGGATCAGCGCCGGCCCCCATCAGCATCTGGCCTCGGCCCGGCTGCGCGCCATCGAAGAGGGCCTGCCAATGGTGCGCGCCGCGAACACCGGCATCTCGGCGGTGGTCGATGGCCACGGCCGGGTGATCGCCGCCCTGGGGTTGGGCGAACGCGGCGTGCTCGACGCGCCGCTGCCAAACGATCCATCCCCCACCCCCTATGCGCGCCTCGGCGACACCGTTCCGCTATCCGTGGCGGCCCTGCTCGCCGCCCTCTCACTCCTGACGCGCCGCCGGTACCCCCGTTCGTCCTGATTTGCGCAAAAAAAGCGATCCATTTCATGGGGTTGACTTGCATACGGACGTATGTCTAATGTGACGGCGTCGTTTGCGGCCCCTCTTTGAGACCGGGTTCTAAAATCATGGCTCCTCCCGTTCGCACCAAGCCGAAGCCCAAAGTGAAAGCCGCCCCCGGACCGGGCCGTCGCTCGACCCGCGGGCGCACCGCCTCGGGCAAACCCAATCCGATCGACGTGCATGTCGGTCAGCGCGTCCGCCTGCGCCGTACCCTGCTGGGCATGAGCCAGGAAAAGCTGGGCGAGAAGATCGGCCTGACCTTCCAGCAGGTGCAGAAATACGAGCGCGGCGCCAACCGCATCGGCGCCAGCCGCCTTTACGATTTGTCGCGGGTGCTCGACGTGCCGGTGTCGTTCTTCTTCGACGACATGGCCGACGAGGTGTCGCGCCAAAGCCCGGCCGAGCAGGCGCGCGGCCTGGAAGAGCCGGCCGAGGATTTCGAGTGGGGTCCCGACCCGATGACCAAGCGCGAGACGCTCGAGCTGGTTCGGGCCTACTACAAGATCGGCGATCCCAGCGTGCGGCGCCGGGTGTTCGAGCTGGCCAAGGCGTTGGCCGTGGCGGCCGAGGAAGGCCTGCTGGACACGTAGCCGCGCGGCCGACGGCTCGCCGTCGGCTGATTTGCCTTGACGCCTAAGGCTAAAGATAGCAATCAAGAGCCGCTTCGGGGGCGTGGGCGGAACGTGCGCGCCCTGGGAGCCGGCGCCTGCCTGCCGTCAGCTCTTTCCTCTGGAGGAACTCCGTGTCGAAGTCCGACTACCTGTTCACCAGCGAATCCGTGTCCGAAGGTCATCCGGACAAGATTTGCGACCGCATCTCCGACGCCATCGTCGACACCTATCTCACCCACGACCCCTTCGCGCGAGTCGCGGTTGAAACGCTGTGCACGACCAACCGGATCGTGCTGGCCGGAGAGGTCCGCGGTCCGTCGTCGATCACGCCCGCCGTGCTCGAAGAGGCGGCGCGCCATTGCGTCAAAGAGATCGGCTACGAGCAGGACGGATTCCACTGGCAAAACGCCCAGGTCGACATCCATGTCCATTCGCAGTCCGCGGATATCGCGATGGGCGTGGACATGGGCGCCGAGAAGGACGAGGGCGCCGGTGACCAGGGCATCATGTTCGGCTACGCGGTCACCGAGACCGACGTGCTGATGCCCGCGCCGATCTTCTACGCCCACGCCATCCTGAAGTCGCTGGCCGAGGCCCGCCATTCGGGCGCCGCGCCGCTGCTCGGCCCCGACGCCAAAAGCCAGGTCACCCTGCGCTATGTGAACGGCAAGCCGGTCGGCGCGACCTCGGTCGTCGTCTCGACCCAGCACCACGTCTCGGTCGATCAGGCCGAAATTCGCGAGATCGTGCGTCCCCACGTCGTGAACTGCCTGCCCGAGGGCTGGATGTGCCCCGAGGAGACGTTCTACGTCAACCCCACCGGGCGCTTCGTGATCGGCGGCCCCGACGGCGATTGCGGCCTCACCGGGCGCAAGATCATCGTCGACACCTATGGCGGCGCGGCCCCCCATGGCGGCGGCGCCTTCTCGGGCAAGGACCCCACCAAGGTCGACCGCTCGGCCGCCTACGCGGCGCGCTACCTCGCCAAGAACGTGGTCGCCGCCGGCCTGGCCGAAAGCTGCCTGATCCAGTTGTCCTACGCGATCGGCGTGGCCAAGCCGCTGTCGGTCTATGTCGACACCAACGGCACCGGCCGGGTCGACGAGGACCGCCTGTCGAAGGTGTTGCAGGAGTTGATGAACCTGTCGCCGCGCGGCATCCGCGAGCATCTCGGCCTCAACAAGCCGATCTACGCCCGCACGGCCTCCTACGGCCATTTCGGCCGCGCCCCCGACGCCGATGGCGGCTTCTCGTGGGAAAAGACCGATCTGGTCGAGGCGCTGAAGCGCGCCTTCTGAGAGAACGGGCCGCCCCATCGACCGGGCGGCCCACCCTCCCCAGCCGCATGACCACCGATCCCCAGGACCCCCGCTTCCACGGCCGCCGACGCGGCAAGAAGCTGCGCAACCGCGCCCAGGGCCTGATCAACGATCTGCTTCCCCGCTTGGCGATCCCCGAGCCCGGCCCCGACGACCGCCTCGATCCCTTCGCGCTGTTTCCCAACCGGCCGCGCGCCGTGTGGCTCGAGGTCGGCTTCGGCGGCGGCGAGCACCTGGCCGCCCAAGCCGCCGCCCATCCCGACATCGGCGTGATCGGCTGCGAGGTGTTCCTGAACGGCATCGCCCGCCTGCTGGTCCATGTCGACGAACTGGCGCTCGAAAACGTCCGCCTCTTCCCCGAAGACGCCCGCCGCCTGCTGCCCGCCCTGCCCGAGGCCAGCCTGGAAAAGGCGTTCGTCATGTTTCCCGATCCCTGGCCGAAAACCCGCCACAGCGCGCGGCGCTTCATCCACCCCGAAACCCTGGACGTCCTGGCCCGCCTGCTGATCGATTCGGGCGAACTGCGCGTCGCCTCGGACGATCCCACCTACATCGACTGGATGCTGACGGTGCTGGCCGCCCATCCCCTGTTCGACGGCGGCGTGATCAGCGCCGGCCCGCGCCCCGAAGGCTGGCCCGGCACCCGCTACGAGGCCAAGGCCCACCGCGAGGGCCGGCCGCCGACCTGGACGTCTTGGCGGCGGGTGGGGCGATAGGGGCTGGGCACTCACATTCGCGGTGTCATACCGGCGAAAAAAGGTTCAACACCAAGGGACACCAAGGGACCGGGGCTGTACGGGCAATTCGCCGCCCCCTTGGTGTCCTTGGTGTCCTTGGTGTTTCCCATCCGCCTTTCACCTGGCGCCACAACGGCCTCCCCGAAGGATTTTCGGCGCGGCCACGACGCCAGCCGCCCGGTTCGGCCGGATCACCCCCAACCGCCGAAAAGCCTTGTAAACTGCGGCGGGATCACTATCATTGGGATCGACACATTCTTGCGGTCCCGCGCCGGAGCGGGGTTCAGGGGTGGGCCGGTGGCCCACTTTTTTGTTTTTTTGGAGCCGGGAAACAGGTTGGTCGCCGAAAGCCGTATCGCGGAAATGATCGCCCCCTCGCTGGTGTCCATGGGATACGAGCTGGTGCGGGTGCTGATCTCGGGGCAGCGGCGGCCGGTGCTGCAGGTGATGGCCGAGCGCGTCGACCGCGCCCCCATGCGGGTCGAGGATTGCGCCGACATCAGCCGCGCCATCTCGGCCATTCTGGATGTCGAGGACCCCATCGCGGGGGCCTATACGTTGGAGGTCAGTTCGCCGGGCATCGACCGGCCGCTGACCCGCAAGTTGGATTTCGAACGCTTCGCGGGTTGCGAGGCGAAGATCGAGGTCGAGATGCCGATCGACGGCCGCAAGCGTTTCCGCGGCGTCGTCTTGGGCATCGAAGAGGCCGGCATGGTGCGTCTGGCGGTCGAGGGCGGCGAGGTTTCGCTGCCATTCGAAGACATCCGTAGCGCCAAGCTGGTGTTGACCGACGCGCTGCTCGCCGCCGCGGCGAAAGAACAGGAACACTGATAGAACGGCTCATGGAAAAAATCGCAGCCCTCCCCCGTCCAGAACTGCTTCAGGTCGCCGACAGCGTGGCCCGCGACAAAGGCATCGACCGCGAGGAGGTGCTCGAGGCGATGGAGCAGGCCATCCAGAAGGCCGGCCGCTCGAAATACGGCCACGAGCACGACATCCGCGCCCACATCGACCGCCGCACCGGCGAGATCAAGCTGGCCCGCCACCTCGAAGTCGTCGAGACGGTCGAGAACGAGGCCACCCAGGTGCCGCTCGACAAGGCGCGCCGCCGCAAGGCCGACGCGGTGCTGGGCGAGTCGCTGGTCGACCCGCTGCCGCCGATCGATTTCGGCCGCATCGCCGCCCAGACCGCCAAGCAGGTGATCGTCCAGCGCGTGCGCGACGCCGAGCGTCAGCGCCAGTTCGACGAGTACAAGGACCGCACCGGCGAGATTTCCAACGGCTTGGTCAAGCGCGTCGAATTCGGCAACGTGGTGGTCGATCTGGGCCGCGCCGAGGCGCTGTTGCGCCGCGACGAGTTGATCCCCCGCGAGACCTTCCGCACCGGCGACCGCGTGCGCGCCTATATCTACGACGTCCGCGCCGAGCAGCGCGGCCCGCAGATCTTTTTGTCGCGCACCCATCCCCAGTTCATGGCCAAGCTGTTCGCGCAGGAAGTGCCCGAGATCTACGACGGCATCATCGAGATCAAGGCGGTGGCCCGCGATCCCGGCAGCCGCGCCAAGATCGCCGTGCTGTCCAACGATTCAGGGATCGACCCGGTCGGCGCCTGCGTCGGCATGCGCGGCTCGCGCGTGCAGGCGGTGGTCGCCGAGTTGCAGGGCGAGAAGATCGACATCATCCAATGGTCGGGCGATCCGGCCACCTTCATCGTCAACGCCCTGGCCCCGGCCGAGGTCGCCAAGGTGGTGCTGGACGAGGAATCGCGCCGCATCGAGGTGGTGGTTCCCGACGATCAGCTTTCCCTGGCGATCGGCCGGCGCGGCCAGAACGTGCGGCTGGCCAGCCAGTTGACCGGCTGGGACATCGACATCCTGACCGAGGCCGAGGAATCGGAGCGTCGAACCGAGGAGTTCCGCACGCGCTCGAACCTGTTCATCGAAGCGCTGGACGTGGACGACGTGATCGCCCATCTTCTCGTCACCGAAGGATTCACCACGGTCGAGGAAGTGGCCTTCGTGCCGCTCGAGGATCTGGGCGACATCGAGGGCTTCGACGAGGACGTCGCGAACGAGCTGCAACAGCGGGCGCGCGTCTTCCTCGAGGAACTGAACGAGCGCAACGACCAACGCCGCCGCGAATTGGGCGTCGCCGACGATCTGGCCGCGATCGAGGGGCTGACCACCGGCATGATGGTCCGGCTGGGCGAAAAGGACGTCAAGACGCTTGACGATTTGGGCGACTTGGCCAGCGACGAGTTGATCGAGATCGTCGGCAAGGACGCGCTGACCGAGGAACAGGCCAACGCGGTGATCATGGCGGCCCGCGCCCACTGGTTCGAAGGCGACGAGGCCCCGGCGGTCGAGGACGAGGCCGGGGACCCGGAAGACGGCGCCGAGGCCAAGGCCTAACGGATGGCGAGGCGCCAGCCGGACGCCGACGACGGCGAGGACGGCAGCGGCGAGGGCGACGGCAACACGCGGCGCTGCGTCGTCAGCGGCGACCGCCGGGCGCCCGAGCGCATGCTGCGTTTCGTGGTGGCGCCCGATGGTCAGGTGGTGCCCGATGTCGATGCAAGGCTGCCCGGCCGGGGAATCTGGTTGAGCGCCGGACGGGATATGGTAAACAAGGCCGTGGCGAAGAATTTGTTCGCCAAAGCCGCACGGACGCGGGCCGTCGCCCCGCCCGATCTGGCCGACCGGGTTGAGGCCCTGCTGGTCAAGCGCTGCCTCGAACTTCTGGGCTTGGCGCGTCGGGCCGGCAAGGTGCTGGCGGGATGGGAACAGGTCCGGGCCGCCGTCAAGGCGGGCCAGATTGGGCTGCTGGTCGAGGCGTCGGATGGCGCCGCCGGTGGCCGGGGCAAGGTCCGGGCGTTGGCGCCCGATTTGCCGGTTATCACGTTGTTCGGCCGCGCCGAACTGGGTGCCGCGCTGGGCCGCGAACAAGCGGTGCATGTGGCGGTGGCGCCCGGGCGGTTGGCCAGCAGGCTTCTCGAGCAGTCGTCGCGGCTCGCGGGGTTCAGGACCGGCGACGGTGAGATGGGCGGGCAACCGCAGGCACGAGAGTAAAATCAGATCTATGACGA
This sequence comes from Alphaproteobacteria bacterium, assembly GCA_015232025.1. Lineage (GTDB taxonomy): Bacteria > Pseudomonadota > Alphaproteobacteria > Rhodospirillales > Magnetospirillaceae > JADFZP01. Next base: position 268 of record JADGAL010000191.1, on the reverse strand, counting down.
ATTCCAATGATCAAGACCAGGACCGGAAAGCGCCGCTGCGTTTGACGCAGCCGGGGCGCCTCGAACTGAAGAAGACCGTCGAGACCGGTCAGGTCCGTCAGAGCTTCTCGCATGGCCGCTCGAAAGTGGTCACCGTCGAGGTGCGCAAGAAGCGCACCTTCACCCCAGCTCCGGTCGGGGACAATATGCCCGACACCACCGGAGTCGAGGGCGGTAGCCGCGGCCATATCGCGCCCAGCGACCTGACGCGTGGCGAAAAGGCCAATCG
>JADGAL010000190.1 GCA_015232025.1 Alphaproteobacteria bacterium | reverse complement strand
TCCATGATCGGGTAGATCGCTCGTCTCGCCCAGGATCTCCCGGCGCAGGTCCATCCGCACCGCTTGGGCGGACGCCCGATCATCCTCGTCGTGGGCGTCGACGATGGCGCGGTCGATCCACTCCAGCGCATCGGCGCCCCGGCCGATCCGGGCGAGATGGCGGGCATGACCGGACAGAAGCTCCACCGCGATCATCTTCCAGGCGGCCGGATGGCTGTCCCGGAACGCCAGCGCGGCCCGCAGGGTACCGTCCGCCGCCCGGTCACGCCGCAGGACGTCACAGGCGGTCAGCCGGTCGCGCAGAAGCCGCAGGCGGCTCAACGCGACGATGTCGGGATCCTCGCCCCGCACCGCGTCGATCCACGCGTCGGCGTGGCGTTCGAGCGCCAGAACCTCGTGGTACCGTTCGGCGATGGCGAGCCGCGCCACCGCGAACACGCCGGCGGCGGCTCGCCAGGCGGGAAATTCCTCGGCCAGCTCCGCTTCGTGGGCCAGCATGTTGAACAGGTGCATCACCGCGAGCACCGCCAGCCGGGGACATTCGTCGGCGCGCCGCTCCCGCGGGAGCTTGTGGTGGATGGCGCGCACCCAGCGTTCGGTGGGGCGCTTCCAGTCGGGGGTCAGGCCGACCCGGTTCGAGATGGCGATCAGATAGTCGAAGCAGCACTCCTCCAGCAATTCCCGCACCGGCTCGGCGAGCGACGGCGGATCGTCGGCCACGGCGGCGAAGACGAGCGGAGCCAAGCGGTCGAGGGCGAGGTCGTGGTGCCCCTCGTCGTTCAGGCGGCGGGCCTCCCTCACCCCACCCCCAAAGCCTTGGCCACCGCCGTTTTGGGGTCGCCGTAGAAGATCGGGTCGACCTTTTCGACCACGTCGGCCGAGACGTCCAGGAAGGCGCGTTTGTTTTCGATCGGGATCAGGGCGCGGCGGGCGCCGTTGTCCATCGCCATTTGCAGCGGCTCAGCCAGGGAGTGGACGGGTTTGATGTTGCCCTGGATGCTCATGTCGCCCAGCACCAGCAGGCCGGCGGCGACCGGCGCCTTGCGGAAGGCCGAGCAGCAGGCGATGAAGAAGGCGACGCCCAGTTCCGCTTCGGCGCGGCCGCCGGTCAGGTCGATCACCTCGACGTGGATGTCGCTGGCGTCCAGATCGCGGGCGACGCCCATGTCGGTCTTGCGCGAGTGCAGATGGCCGAAGGCGCGGGCGAGGGACTCCTTGGTCGCGCCGGCCACGCCGCCGGCCGGTTTCAGTTTGCCGGTGCCCGTCGACAGCGTCACCTCGAGGCGGTAAAGGCCGACCGTGCCGTCGGCCGCCACCGAGGCGGCATAGACGGTGCCGGGCGCCAGCGGGTCGGCGGGGATCAGGTCGCGCCCGCCCTGCTCGGGCACGCCGACGAAACGCTCCTCGGCGGTGTCGTTCGCGACATAGCTGAACGAGGTGTGCCAGTATTCGAACGAGCCCATCTTCTTGAGCTGTTCCTTGACCCGGCGCCGCATCTCGATCGCCAGTTCCAGGATCTCGGCCAACTCGTCGCGTTCGGGCTCGCCGTGCGGGTACAGGATCTTGACCAGCCCCGAGACCGTCTTGCGCACCGCCTTGCGGTCGCGGGCGTTGAGATGCTGGCCCAACGAGAAATGGCGGTCGACGAGTTCGGTGAAATTGTGCTTGCGCAGGTCGCGCAACGCCTCGGCCAGGTAATCGACCACGAAGCCGTAATGGTCGGTGAACAGGTCGTTGCGCATCTTGGGCACTTCCCAGCCCGGAAGATAGGCGTGCAGCCGGTCGATGAAGGCCATGTCGTCGCGGATCACCGGCGGCAGCGGCGCGAACAGATGCCCGGTGCGGACCATCACGTCGACCGGCTGGTTGGTGTTGCCGAACAGCGCGATGCCCGCCTCGCCCGAAGACGCCTCCTGCCCGCGCTGATAGGCGCCGGACTCGCAATAGGTCTTCAGCGTGGTGACGACCTCCTTGGGCATCTTCTCCAGATCGGCGACCTCGTCGAAGCCGACCATGTCCCAGATCTGCACCATGCCCTTGGCGCGGCCCTGCATGTGGCCGAACAGGTTGGCCACCGTGGTCGGCCCGGTCAGCAGCGCGGCATAGGGCGAGACCTCTTGCACGACATAGCTCTTGCCGGTGCCGCGCGGCCCCAGCTCGATGATGTTGTAGTTGCGCTCGGCCAGCGGGATCAGGCGCAGGCAGAACAGCAGCTTCAGCCGCCGCGTCATGCCCGAGGGCTCGTAGCCCAGGCTGCGCACCACCAGGTCCAGCCACTCGTCCGAGGTGAACTGGCGCCGTTTGTCGCGGTACTCCTCGAGATCGAAATTCGCGATCTGGATCGGCGTCAGCGTGTCGATCCAGAACGGGTTCTTGCCGCGGCTTTCCTCGTCATATTCGAAACGAAGGTCGAGCTGCGCCCAGACGCCGCCGGTCAGCAGGCGTTCGTAGTCGCGCACATACCGGGTCGGCACATGCAGGAAGCGGTGCCCGAAATTGACCGCCTCGGCCCAATAGGCCGAATCGACGAGGCGAACCTTCACCTTGTCGATGATCGTGTGGCGGCCCTCCTGCGCGACGCGGCTTTGCGCCTTCATCGACTCGTCGGCGCGGATGTAGTTTCGCGCCAGGGTGTCCAGCACCACGGCGAGCCCCATCTGGATGGCGCCTTCGTCGCCGGCCGCGCAATACTTGCCCAGCAGATATTCGAGGACGAAGGCGGGCACGTTGGCGCCGACCTTGACCTTGCGCAGCAGATCCTTGCGCACGACCTTGCCGCCGAACAGCCGGTTGACCTTGTCGTCGAGCGCGTCGGCCGTCATCGTACCCCCAGCCGCACCCGGATCGGGCCGCAGCCGCCCAGATCGGCCGAGGACTCGGAATCGAGCAGCAGCACGCTTACCGAGCGCACGTCCTCGTCGGTCAGCATCATGCCGATTTCGACGGGCGCGCCGCGGGTGAGGCGCACGACGCCGCCTTCGCATTCGCCACCCAGGGCCATGATGGCATGGCCGACGATGCGCCCGTCATCGGCCACCAGACGCGGACGGGTGGTGACGTCCCGCACGTCGAACAACCCGCCCTCCTCGATCTCGACGGTCAGCGCCAGCACGCGCGCCACCAGCGTCTCGGGCGCCTTGACGACCCGCAACCGCACCTCGCCGAGCGGAGCGCGGCCGGGATCCCAATAGGCGGTCAGCACCGGCACCACGACCTCTTGCAAGCTGATCCCGCCATGATGAAAGGCGAGATCGCCACCGGCCCGGAACACGCCCAGCCCGGCCGGGAAGATGACCTCCAGATCGCCGCGCCAGCCCAGCTCGGCCGCCCCGACCCGCAGGCAGCCGGGCGGCAGGGCGCCGCCGCGGCCAATCCAGCAGCGGCGATGCAGCTCGACGGTTTCGCCGCCGGGCGGATCGATGCGCATCTCCTCGCCGCGCTCGGTGGCGAACAGATGGCCGTGATCGGCGGTGACCACCTGATGCCGCACCCCGGCCCTGGCCAGCTTGCCCATCACCTGGGCCAGGGTGCCGATCACGTTGCCCATCGCCCAGCGGGCGACGGCGCGGAAGCCGCGCTCGCCCAGGGCGTCGATCTCGGTCGAGCGCACCACCACCAGCCGCGCGCCGGCGATCGCCTTGGCCAGCTTGCGCCCCGACAGGCCGGCCAGTTCGTCGAGGTTGAGCACCGCGACGCCCGGCTCGTGGGCGCGCAGGTGGCGGTCGCGGTCCTCGCGGGTGGCCAGAGCGGTCTCGCCGATCATCGCCTCCAGCTTTCCGCCGACGGTGCGCGAACTGGTCGAACGCTTGCGATCCGGCGAGGGCTTTCGGCGCGATCCGACGGCGGCCATGTTTTGGGCCGATTACGCGGCCTCGCGGGGGATCGCCGAAATGCGGGCCGTCGCCGACGCGATCGCGCCGACCCTGACCGCCTTGGACCATGCCGATCTGCGAGAAATGTCGATCGAGCGCCCTCCGTACCCCGAACTGGCGCCGCCCATCGCGCCGCCGGCCAAGCCGCCTGAACTCGAACGGTCGAGAGTTCCGGCCCTCGGCGTCCGTCTGGCCTACCTCATTCAGACCGGGATCAGGGCGGCACGCGACCTCGAACGGATGCGGTCGGAACTGCGGCGCTACGTCATAGGCGAAGAGTGGGTCTATTTGCGGCGCAACCGCGACCATGTGCGCGACCAGGGCTGGGACGCCGAGTTCCTCGCGGCGCTCGAGGACGCGATCCGCTGGTTCGAGCCAATGCGCTATGACGCGGCGAAGGCTTACGACACGTCTCTGGAACTCGAAAAGACCGACCCGGGATTGTCCGCGATGCTGCTCGTGCATGCGATCGGAATGCACGAGCCACGCGCCCGCAAGGATCCCCGGGGCGGCGCGGAGGACGGCGAATGGCGCGTCTCGCTTGAGACGACGTTGAACCGATTGACGACCTTGGCCGAGGGCGACAACGCCTGGGCGATGCTCGAACTCGCCCGGTTTCATTACGACGGGATCGAAACCGAACGCGACATCGCCAAAGCCTGTTCCCTGGTCAACCGGGCTCTCGAACTCAGCCCTCGTCTGAGGGAGGAGCGCTGCCTTCCCGTAGGCACTCTGCGGAACCGGGACTGCCGCCGCGCGGTCGATCCCGATTCAGCGGGTTATTGCGGTTACGACGGCCTTGACTGACTGCCGGCACGCAGCGAGCGACGCGCGCGTCTTGTCCAGAATGTTCTCCGCCTCTTCTCTCTTTCGGTTGTTTTCCTCAATTCGTACCAAGATTTCGTGGGCACGTCCGTGTAGAAGCTCCAAATGGCCGTGCCTGGCCTCACCACGACGATTAGCCTCTTTCTGCAGTTCCTTGGTGATCATCTGGGCCAATTCGTCGACGAGATATCGAACCATCGCATCAAGTGGCCGCCGTGAACCGGCAGCGAGATTCGGTAGCGTGAAAATATCGGGCAAGTTGTCATCAAGTTCCTTTGCCTTTAAATTCTTAATACTTTCCATTGTCGAGGTTATATAATATTCGAGATCTCGCATTTCGTTCGCTAGGGCGTCCAACTTCGATCGAGCCGCCCAGTCATCCATGAATTCCGAACTGCACGCGTTCTCCATGGTTCGTGGCCGCCGCGAGACTCCTTCGTCGAACCCGGTGACGAATCCATTCAGACGATCGGCGACTTCGCTTGCAAGCCTCGTGTGGTTCGCGTTGGCGCTCCTTCTCAGGATTCCGCGCAACGCCACGAATTCGTGCTGCTCGGACGCCGAGAGTCGCGGCACGCGCGCCATCATGTCGACCAGCGCGGCGAGGATGCGGTTCCCGGCGCGGTCGTCGCTGACCAGCGGCGTGAGCTGGTACTTCGCGCGCATCGACTCGCTGACGTGTTTGATGCGCGCGACCGTGTCGAAGCGTTGTGTTCCGGTCAAGACCGGGACCCGGCTGCCGTCCATCGCCCCGAAACTCATGGTGATCTGCCGGATCGCGCCTGCCGCGGCCGCCGGCATGGTCGATCCGCTGACGCGCCCCTTCCCGTCGAGCCAATCCACATCCCGCAACACCAGACGTACCTGGGCGCGACCGTCGTCGGTCCAATCGGCCCCGTCGATCGTCGCGGCCAGTCCGTGCGACTGCGCCAGTCGCTCGACCAGACGAACCGCGTTCTCCGCCAGGCCGGCGTCGATCGCCATGCTGTCGACCGGCGGCCGGACGGCGCCGGACCAACCGTAGGACAGGTAAGCCCGCCCCGTGTCGGGGAACACGCGCAGGGCTTCGGCGAACTGCTGGCCGGCGGCGTCGAGCATCAGCTGCCAAGTGCGCCCGAACCCATCCACCTTGCCGTCGGCCGGCAGGCCCTTGGCCGTCTGGAAGGCGCGTATCGCCATGTCGAGATCTTGCCCCGCGCGGATGTTGCCCAGCAACGCCCCCACGACCGCCTCGTCGTCGGCCAGACCGCGTCCACCCGATATCGACCCTCTCAATTTCGCCATGTCGTCCTCACATGTTCCGCATTTGTTCGTTTACGCTGCCTCATTGTGGTTGTTTCGTCAATACGGATTGCGACATTCGCAGCGCCCGACCATCGGCGATGGTGCGCCCTCGCCGGTTGCGCGCCGATCGGATTGCTTCCACAATGCCGCCATGTCGCACCCCTTGCACGACCATCTCGCCGGCCAGCTCGCCCGGCCGCTGCGCGAGCGGCGGGTGGTGGTCTGGTATGATCCGGGGCGGTTGTTCGGCGGATTCGTCGACGCGCTGAAGGCCGCCGCCCAGCCCGAGGGGCCGCTGTGGCGGGTGCCGATCGGCGGGGTCGAGGCGCGGTTCGCGGTGTGGCGCGGCTCGTTCCTGCGTCTCAGGCTGGAGGTCGAGCCGCTGTTCGCCGTCGAGCGGCCCGAGCCGCTGCTGCTCTATCTGCCGACCGCGCGGCCCGAGCCTTCGCCGCTGATCGAGATCGAGAAGGCCGGCGCCGTGTTCGACGCGCACGAGCCCAAGCGCCAAGCCCGCGCCGTGCTGTCCGAGCGGCTGACCGATTCCGAGATCGACGCCCTGTTCGAGACGGTGCCCGACGACTGGGAGCGCCTCGCCCGGCTGCTCGAACGGCCGGCTGGCCAAGGGGGCGTGCTCAAGGACGTGCTGAGCGGGGCGGCCGGCGACGAGGCGCTGCTGGCCGCTTGGCTGTCCGATCCGGCGCTCGACCGCGACATCGACGAGCGCGGCGGCCGGGGCGAGATCGCCGCCCTGCTGGGCCGGCTGGTCGGG
>JADGAL010000018.1 GCA_015232025.1 Alphaproteobacteria bacterium | reverse complement strand
TTTGTTGATTGAATCCGGCATCATCAGATTGTCCGATGGAGCCTCAGCCGGCGGCGGCCGGCCGCCAGGTCGACTGCGGATTGCGCCAGTCGATGCCGTCCAGCATGTAGGCCAATTGCGCCGAGGTGATCGCCACGATTCCATCGGCCGGCGACGGCCAGATGAACCGGCCGCGCTCCAGTCGTTTGGCGTACAGCGACATCCCGATCCCGTCATGCCAGATGATCTTCAAGAGATCGCCCCGCCGCCCGCGAAAGGCGAAAAGGTCGCCGGCATGGGGATCACGCCCGAGCCCCTGCTGAACCAGCAGCGCCAGCCCATTCATGCCGCGGCGCATGTCGGTCCGTCCCACCGCCAGCCAGACCCGCACGTTGCTCGGCACCGGGATCATCGGCCGAGCGCCTTCATCACGGCCGCCGCCAGCTCCGGCGGCGTCGAAGCCGGTATCCGGACCCGCAGGTCGGAAAACTCGACCTCCATCACCGCCATCCCCGTCGTGACGGGGACCGCGGCGGCAACCGCCTCGTCGGGCATCACCATCACCGGCGCAAATCCGGGCGACGCCATGCGCAGGTCTCGTCGCCAGCGGTAGATCAGGCTCGGGCAGACATCGGCCTGCCGCGCCACATCCCTGACCACCGCCCCAGGGGCGAACGCCGCGGCGACAATCGACCGTCGCTCGCCCTCGCTCCAGCGTCGGCGCCGCTCGGGACCGGACAGAATATCGACTTGCCCCATGGCATATCCTCCCGCACCGGTGCAAACCACGGTGCTTGCACCGGTGCGGATTACGCCAGATCACGCGGGCGCACGGTAGGTGGCCTTCACCGGACGGGTACGGCAATCTGGCGCTGACGCTCATCGATCTTTTGCGCACCGACGAGGCGCTGGACGTCCTCGACGCGGCGCTGGCCCACGCGCCCGGATCGGCGGCGCTGCATGCGCGCCGGGCACACGCCTTCAAGGAGCGCGGCCAGGTCGACGAGGCGGCCGAGGCCCTGGCCATGGCGCGCGCGCTGGCGCCATCGGACCCCACGCACCTGCATGGCCAGATGCTGTTGGCCCATTATCGCGAAGGCCTCGATGCCGCCGCCTTGCGGCGCCTGCACGCCACCTGTGAGCAAGTGCTGCCATCCGCACTGTGGACGCCTGCGGCCGCCCGGTCGGATCGCCCGCTTCGCGTCGGCTACGTTTCGGGGGATCTGCGCCGTCATCCGGTGGGGTTCCTGATGCAGGGTGTGATCCCCCATCACGATGCGCGGCGGGTGCAGCCATTCGTCTATGCGACGCATCCGGTGCGAGACGAGGTGACCCGGGCGATATGCACCGAGCAGGTGTGCTGGCGCGATGCCCACGCCTTGTCCAACGCCGCTCTGGAACGCGCCATTCGTGACGACGACATCGACCTGCTGATCGACCTCGCCGGCCACACCGCCCACAACCGCCTGGCGGTGATGGCACGGCGCCCGGCGCCGGTCCAGGCCACGTGGCTGGGCTACGTCGGCACCACGGGCCTGTCGGCGATCGACTGGCTGATCGCCGACGCCGTCCATGTGCCCGAGGGCGAGGAGGTGCATCACGTCGAGAAGGTGATGCGGCTTCCCGGCGGCCATTTCTGCTGGACTCCGCCCCAATGCGCACCCGAGGTCGGACGGCTTCCCGCAGCCTCCGGCGAGGGCGTCACCTTCGGCTCGTTCAACAACGTCGCCAAGCTGTCGCGGGGGGTCGTCGCCCTGTGGTCTTCCATTCTGCGCCACGTGCCGGGCTCGCGCCTCGTCTTGCTCAGCAAGACCTTTGGCGACTCGGGCGTGGCGCGGCGCTATCGCGAGATGTTCGCGCTGCACGGCATCGCCGCCGACCGTCTCGACTTCCGCGGCGAGTTGGCCCAGCCCGACCTGCTGGCGGCCTATGGCGGCCTATGGCGGCATCGACATCGCGCTCGATCCGTTCCCCTACTCCGGCGGCGTGACGACGCTCGAAGCCCTGTGGATGGGAGTGCCGGTGATCACCTGCCCGGGCGCCGGATTCGCCAGTCGCCACGCGGCCAGCCATCTGGCCAACGCGCATCATCCCGAACTGGTGACGCCCGATTTTGCCGAATACGAGGCGCTGGCCATCGAACTGGCCGCCGATCTCGCCCGCCTGGCCGGTCTGCGGGCCTGCCTGCGATCCGATCTTCGGCGCTCGCGACTGCTCGACCATGTGAATTTCACGCGCGGGCTCGAAGCGGCCTTCGAGGACATGGTGGCGGCTTGATCGTAGCCGCAACCCCAGGATCGAAGGACCCGAGGCGCCGATGGACTTGATTAGACGTCAACGCGTTGCCGGCGCGACACCGACGCGCTGAACCGTGACTTGGCATGGGGAGTGTTGGTATGGAGTTCGGAGAGCGTGTGCAGCGCCCTGGTCGGGGGTACGCGTATCCGCGCATGGTAAAAGTGACCAAAGCGGCTGACGGCCCGGCAGCCCAGCGAGGGGCCCCGGTCGTGGTCGCGACCATCGACACACTTACATGGACGATCGAGCCACCCGCCGACAGACAGATGACCGAAGCAGAGGGGGCCGAGATCGCCGCATGGATCGCGGCGAAGCGGGCGGCCGCCTCCGCAGCGGCCGAACGGCGGCTGCCAGAGGAATTGAGCGGGGTGATCGACCGATTGGCTGCGGCCGTCGCGGCGGGCCGAGTTAAGGTCGCCAAGGATCAGGCGGCGGCCATCTGCGCCGCATGGAAGCGGCTTTCCCACTCTCTCGGATCTCAACATTTGGACGGCAAGGGGGTGCCGGCGTGTGCGACAGCCCCGACCCCGTCTACATACACGGCGTCTTTGAGCAAGCCGGGTGCCGACGCTCTGGGCCTGCAACTCTCTGAGCGGGTTCGATCCCGCGCTGCTTCGCCGCATGAGCATGGACATCGAGATCCGCACGCCACCGGTCGGGACCGGTAGACGAAGCAGCGCAACGGCTCACCGCGTCCGGCCTCTCCGGTCGCGTTGGCTGGCGAGGGGGCCGCGTCGGCGGTACGCGATCCATCCGAGGATGCGCCGGATTTGGGCCTCGTCGATGTCGTCGGGCCTGAACGGGCCTCCGTACCATTCGAGCATGCGGCGGTGTTCCGGGTGGGCGGGATTGAGCGCCGCTTCGAGAAACGCCATAAACCCGTATGGCCCGCCGACGTTATCCGCTTTACGCCCAAGGTAGGCGGATATAGTGTGGGCGCAAAGCGGATGATGGAGTTGGGCATGGATGTTCTCGACCACGCCAGCTTGGTCATTTTGCACAGCTATGTGGTCACTGGGCCTGGAACCAGTTCGCCTCGGATCGCAGCCGCGTTCGATCCCTGACCAGCTACCCATGGATCCCATGTGTCACGCATTAGGCGCAGCGGTATCACAGCTACCACGAAATCGCATTTTATGACACAGTAACAATAGGTTCTTGTGGGGGATGTCGGATCAGGCTATTCTGACGTCAATCAGGGACCGATGGGTAAATGTCGGGCCAGCCCGCCGTTTTCGCCCTGCCCTGGGTCAATTCCACGGCGAGGTTGGCATGACGGACGATTACGTCAGCGAGATCGGTGGCACACCCATCGGCCATGTGACGGTCTGGCGGATCGGCGACCGGCACCTTGGAGGCTAGGTCCGACCAGGACTATTTCAGCGTCGAACTGACGGCCGGCATTGCCTACGACATCCGAGTCGAGGGCCGCGACGGCGGGGCCGGCACCATCACCAATCCTGAATTGCGGGACCGGCTACTACGTCAATGTCTACAAGCATGAGGGCAGCGTGAATCCGGATGCGCAGATCCGGACATCGACGGGAGTCCTGTCCGACTACTATTACCGTCATGGCCGGAATAAGCTGATATTGTATTTCGAGCCCCCGACCACCGGGACCTATTACCTTGACGTTCACGCCTATGATTTCCGGAACGGCGGAACCGGCGACTACGACATCATGCTCGAAATCCCCGACTCGATCCCCGATCAGCTGGGCCCGAAGGTCTGGTGGTTGGGTGACGATCCAGGCCATTCCGGCAGCCCGCGCCCCGACCGCGCGGCGCGCGAGGTCATCAATGCCCACGACCGGACCGGCTTCGACGCCGCGATCGGGGCCCCATCGGGCGCCTGGCCGCTGTGGGCCAGCCCCTGGGCTGACGCCGCCGCGTGGACGCAGCCACTCGTCATCACGGGCACAGGCTGCTAGCAGCCTGTCGGACTTAACGCCCCGCCCGTCCCGGTGATGATCTCGATCCGATCGCAAGCCACGATGCAAGCCACGTTGTTGGCCACGATGCTTCCGCCGACAGCGGCGGAAGCCGGTGGGCGGAACGGCATCATCGCAGACCCGGCTACGCTGAGAAGGCAGTCGTGGGAGGACGCTTACCATGGACGATGAGTTCTGCAAGCTGTTCGACACCTGTGCCGGGGCAAAAAGCCCCGCGTGCAACGTGAACGGCGGAGGCCCCGCAGTGAAGGCCGCATTGCTTACTCCGATGTCCCATTAGGCTTAAGGCGACGCGGCTACGATCATCACGCCATCGCCGAATGCGGCGACCCCGAGGTCGCCGAGGAGTTCCTGCCGATCTCCCACCTCGTCTTCAGCAATCTGAAGACCTGGCTCAATGGCATCCACCACGGCGTCAGCGCGAAGCATTTGCAAGCCTACCTCAACGAGTTCACGTTCCGCTTCAACAGGCGGTTCTACCCGTTCAACGCCTTCCGCTCTCTCCTCGGAATCGCGGGCAACACCACTGCGCCGACTTATGCGGAGCTATACTCGGATGAGTGGCAGCACCCTAAATGTAGTGGGTGTGGGTCTTAACCGGATAGGCACGCTTCAACCTTCACATACCTCCCTACAGCACCAACAGCTCGCATCCAAAGCGGATCTATGTCAGCGCTCATTGGCGTTCCGCCCCTCGGCGATAGCCGATAAACGGCTTTACGCAACAAATTAGCCTCTGTCGGCCTACCAGCCCAAGGTCGCCCGGAGATGGGCCAGCCGCTTGGCCAGGCAGTCCCGTATCGCGCAGGCGGGCGACTGCTGGAGGCCGTGCTGGACGACGAGGTCGTCGAAGGCTGCCAGGGCGCGGTCGGCCATGGGCTTGAGCTGCGTCTCCAGAAACCGCGCGCCGCCGGCGCCACGAAACCCGGCGATGGCCAGGAATGCCAGCCAGTCTTCGTGTTCTATGTCGTCCCACATTTTCTTCCCCGCCACCGCGCCGTCGACGCTGCCGCCGATCCGCATCGAGAACTCCTGGGAGTGCCGCGGGTAGAGGGCGATGCAGATCAGGTCGTAGAGCGGTGCCAGCCGAGGGCGGCGGCCGTCGTGGAGGAGCGAGAAGTTCTTGGCGTGGGCGTCCGCGTTGCCGATCAGGAAATTCAGGAAGTTGGCCTTGGCGATCGTGGCCCGGAAATCCGCAGGGACCGCAGTCTTGGCGTTCAGGCCGAACAGGCGGGCGAAGTCGGCGATGCGGCCGGTGGCCCGGTCGCCGCGCTTCTCGTACTTCAGGCTGGGCGGCAGGCCGAGCGCCTGGCAGCAGTCTTCCTGGTGGAGGCGGTGGACGGTGCCGTTGCCATAGTCGACGGCCCGGTCGTAGCGCGGGACCAGCAGGGAGCGGACCCCGGCGCGCTCGCGCATTTCCCGCGCGACCACCGGCAGGCCGAGTGCCGCCGCCAGCTCCAGGCACAGGAACTCGTTCTCGACCAGAGCCTCGTGGTCAGCGTCGCCGACCTTGAGCACGTGCGTGGTCGGCGCGCCGCTGCCGGGCAGTGGCTCCATCAGGGTGCCGTCTGCCGCCACCGTTACCGCCATTTTCGACTGCACGCCCGCCAGCGAGAACTCGGTCCCCGGCTTGGCTGGCCTGCCCGCGAACAGGTTGGCCAACTCGGCCGCCAGTTCCTCGTCCGGAATGGGCGCATAGTCGGTGGCCAGGACGCCCGGCCGCTTGCCCGGTGGGGCGCCTGGGGGCACGGCGGAGACGGCGCCGGGGCACTCGCGGCCCAGCTGCTCCAGCAGGCCGACCACGTCGTTCCTGTCGACCGGGAGCCGCCCTGGGCCGCCGGCGCAGATGTCGTCCAGCCGCTTGCCTTCCTGGAGCAGGTTGGCGAACCACGCCTGCGCCGCCGCGTCGGCATAAGGCTCTGCCGTCAGCGGCATGCTGAGCGACAGGGCGGTGGCGTCCGGGCGCCGGAGGTACGCGGGCTCGTAGGTGAAGGTGAGCGCGTAGAAGTCGTCGGACACGAGGCGGCCGACGGGGGCGTCGTAGGGCTCAAGCCAAATGGCAAGCTCGGGCATGGGCTATTCCTTGCCGAGCCGGAGAACGAACCCGGCCTGCGCCAGCGCCGACAGCATCTTGCCCGCCTCGACCGTCTCCTTGCCGCGCTCCAGGTCGATGAGGAAGCGGCGGCCGACGCCGAGCATCATGGCGAAGTCGGCCTGCGTCATCCCTCGCGCCTTGCGCTCGTCGCGGAGCAGCTGGCCGATCTCCTGGACGGTCTGCACTGGCATGTTCCCGCTCGGGTACATTTCTCTCTCCTGGGGCCTGCGACGCACTCGGAGTTCCCGTACGGAAACTATGGCTGCCGCGAGGCCCTTGGCCAACAAGAAAGTTCCCGTTCGGGAATTGTGCCTTGAGATTTGGTTTCGAGAGCGGCGAAGCCGAGACCCCTCAGTCTGCCCGCCGCGCCTGCTTGTCTGCCGCCTCATTTCCGCTTTCTTTCCCTCGGGTCAATATGGCGTGCAACGCGCTACCGTATATTTTCGCAGAGATGCTAGAAACACCCCGAGTCGAGCGTTGCCCGATTTGTGTCAGGCGAACGGGCCTTGGCAGAGAGCTTGAAACAATGGGGTGGCTCACAGCCCCTCAGCCGGCCGACACGGGACAAGCGATCCGCCACGCCTCCTCGAACCGTTCCCGGCTGGCCTGACGGAGCTTCTGCAAGCCGGCCGTCCGGGCCATGGCGGTGAGAGCGGCTTCGCCGTCCAACCATGTGGGCAGCGGCCGGCTGCGACTGGCCCAGGCCTTCATTCAGCCCGGCAACATAGAGGAGTTGATGGAGAAGGTCGAGGCGCCGGCCGAACTGGATCTGTTCTCGCTGGACATCGACGGCAACGACTATCATGTGCTAAAGGCTCTGACGCGCTGGCGTCCCCGCGTGATCACGCTGGAATACAACGCGCAGTTCGGGCCGGCCGGCGACTATGTCATGCCTTACACCCCGGATCATTCCGGCTGGCCCGGCAACATGGCCTTCGGCGCCGGCCTGAAGCCGCTCTCGGATCTGTGCGCCGAGAAGGGTTATGCCCTGGTCGGGTGCAGCTACAATGGTGTCAACGCCTTCTATGTCCGCGATGATTTGCTGGCCGACCACTTCTCCGAGCCCTTCACCCCCGACCACCACTGGCGCCCGCCCCTCTACCCGCTGACCGGCTTGCCGCAACTGGGGCATCCCATCCCGGACAACGGCCGAAGCCTGATGCCCGACGCGCCGCGGTGAGGCGAGGCAATGCGACTGTTGGGTTTACCCCTACTGCTAGGCTCTCTGGTGCAGGAACGCGGCGAACGTCTTGTCGAAGCCCATGATGTGGTCGACCAGCCATGCGCGCAGCAGGGCGACCAGTTCGGCGTCGATGCCCTCGACGCCGATCATCATCAGTCGCTCGATCATGGTCTCGAGGCGGAAGATCAGATGTTCATGCTCGTAGACGTGGGCTTTCAGGCCGTCATATCCCGCCTGTTCCATGATTTCCTGCTCGGCGGTGAAATGACGCTTGGTATAGGCGGTCAGTTCGCCGATCGCGCTGTTGATCGCCGCCGGGCCGTGGGTGGCCGTGGCAAAGATCGCGTTCATCAGGCCGATCAGCGCCTTGTGGTCGGCGTCGATCGCGTCCACGCCGACCAGAAGTTCGTCCGACCAGGAAATGTGCTCGCTCATCGCCTGCTCCTTGTTGGTCGCCCCCGTGGGAGAGTAGCCGGATTGTCGCCCAACCGGAAGGCGGATGGCTACCCCAGGAACTGCTGCTCAATCCTCCCGCGCCGAACGAGCGGCTCCAGCGCACCCTTGAGGAACACGACCGGGTCGTGCGCCGTTGAGCTACGGCGAATGCTCGCCGGGGTACGGCCCGCGTGTTCGCGTGGCGGTTATGGCCGATCAGCCGGATCGTAATCGCCTCAGTAAGCCTTTAGCCGCGCCAGTCCTGCCATATGCGAAGCCATCCATACGCAGTGGCGTGATACCACACTTTCATCGCGGACCGGACCAGCGCTGAAAAGGCCAACGAGATCAGTGGCCGTCCTCGGGAATCGGGCGAATCACCGCTCAAGTTGGGTGTGGCGTTCGGGTGTCGGATACAGTATGATTACTCTCTTGAGGAGCTTTGTCGAATGGTTGTTAGCAATTGACTTTGCTGATGCCGGCGATGTTCGCTGCGCCTCGATCGATGCTCTCGAAGGAGAAAGGGAGAAGCGATGCCGTCGAACCCTGTCACCGAAACGACGGACCAAAGCACATCGGATAAATCAACCGCCGACCAGCCGACCGCAACCGATCTGTCGGAAGCGGATCTGAAAATGATCAGCGGGGGAATCAATACCGATCCGGTGCTGCGGCCCAGCGGTTTCAAAATACCATCGTCGGGAATCAAGGTGTTCGATACCAACAACACCTGATCGCCGCATTCGTTGGGGTAAGCGTACGATTTCGCTACTGTAATAAGTCCCATGATCTTCCAACGGAGGATAGCATGACCACCAACCCCGATATCCCGACTACCGACCCGGACGCGGACAAGCCGAGCGCCACCGAAGAGCTTACCGATACCGATTTGGCCACCGTCAGCGGCGGCATTTCGACGGAGCCGGTGCCGCGACAGCGCAATCTGCTGAAGCCGGGCGGCCTGACCGGGGTCAAGCTGAACACCACCGACAGCATCTGACGGGGCCCTGGTAACGGGATGTGTCGCGCTGCGGGCGACGCTCCGCCGCCAGTGGTTTTCGTCGGTCCCAGCCTTCCCCGATCCACCGCGACCACGTTGCTGGAGGCCGAATTCCGGCCCCCCGCTCGGCGCGGTGACATTCATCGCGCGATCCGCGGCGGTGCCCGCCGCATCGTGCTGATCGATGGGGAATTTCACGGCTGCCCCTCGGTCTGGCCACGCGAAATCGTCGATGCGCTGGCCGATGGGGTGGTCGTGCATGGAGCGTCGAGCATGGGCGCCCTGCGGGCGGCGGAATTGCACGCCCTCGGCATGATCGGTCATGGTCGCATTTTCGAATGGTACCGCGACGGCGTCATCGAAGGCGACGACGAGGTCGCGCTGATCCATGGCCCGGCCGAGCTGGGCTGGCCGGCCCTGTCGGAACCCCTCGTCAACGTACGCGCCACGCTAAACGCCGCCACCGCCGACGCCATCGACGGCCTGACGCGGGCGGAGGCGCTGGCGGCGCTGGAGGCGGCCAGGGCCATGCACTTCACCCGGCGCACCGTCGCCGCGCTGGTCGATGGGTGCGGATGCCCGCGGCTGACGCGCTGGTTGACTACCCGGCGGATCGACCGCAAGCGCCTGGACGCCGAGGAGGCGTTGCGCGCCGTCGCCAAGCCCGCGCCCGCGCCGGACGAGCGTACAGCCTTCCCCCCGCTCCGCAGGGATGCGGACTGGGCGCCGTACCGGCTGGCCGCCGAGCTGGGCCTCGACTGGCCGGAACGGTTGGCCCCGGAGTTGGTGGCCCGCCATCATGGCCTGGACGAGGCGGCTTTGCCCGGCCTGTACCGCCAACTGTCGGCCCGCTACTGGCGGGAGCGCGCCGGGTCGGACGGCGGGATGGACCTCGCGGCCTGGATCGCCGATCAGGGAATCCGCCATCCTGATCATGATGGCGAGAGCTTGACGGAGTGGGTGATCGACGCCGGACCCGGGCATTTCGGTTACAGCGAATGGTGCTTCGAGGTGGAACTGGACAAATGGCTGCGCGGGACGGGAACGTGACCGCGTGCCTTGCCGTCCGCTACGCCGAAGGCACGCAGCGCCTGGTGCCGCCCGAGGAAACGCTGGCGCGGGTGGCCCCGCACCTCCCGGCCATCGGGGTGACGCGTGTCGCCGACATCACCGGACTGGACCGGCTGGGCATTCCCACCTTCTGCGCCGTCCGTCCGCTGGCCCGTCAGGTTCAGGTGACCAACGGCAAGGGATTGACGGCGACGGCCGCGCGCGTGTCGGCCATCATGGAGGCGGTGGAGCACGCCCACGCCGAAGCGCCGCCGCCGGTCGTGCGACACGCATCCATGGCCGGGCTGGCGGCCGAGGGCGCGCCGTTCCTGCCGATCGGCGCGTTGCCCAACCATCTGCCGGAGGTGTTCGTCACCGACGAGCGCCGGTTACCTTGGGTAGAGGCACAAAGCCTGACGCCCGAGGGAGGCGAGGGCGGCGCGGTGCTGGTGGCGGCCTGCGCCGCCTACCTCGTCGATCCCATGGTGGCGCTGCCGTCCACGAACGGACTGGCCTCCGGCAACCACCTCGTCGAGGCGACGCTGCACGCGCTTTACGAGTTGATCGAACGCGATGCGGTGACACGCCTCAGCCGCGGCGGCCTGCGCCTGCCGAAAGGGGAGTCGCGGTTGATCGACGTCGACCGTCTGCCAGAGGGCCCAGTGGCCGGACTGCGCGACCGGCTGGCGTCCGCCGGGGTCGAATTGGTGCTGATCCGTGTGGAGACCGCGGCGCCG
Organism: Alphaproteobacteria bacterium; assembly: GCA_015232025.1. Taxonomy (GTDB): domain Bacteria; phylum Pseudomonadota; class Alphaproteobacteria; order Rhodospirillales; family Magnetospirillaceae; genus JADFZP01. The sequence continues at coordinate 12,024 of JADGAL010000018.1, read as the reverse complement.
GTGACCACCATGTGGGCGGTCCTGCTCGACCCCAATTCGCACCATGCCTGTTCGCGGATCAACATGGGACACGGCAGCCATCTCACGCCGACGATCGCCGCCACCCGAGCCATCACCGAAGCGGCGCAGAGCCGCCTTACCTTCATCCACGGCGCGCGCGAGGATCTGTCGCCCGATTCCTACCGCTTCACCCCGGCGCACGCCCGGCTGAGCGGCTTCTTCCAGGGGCGGCGGGGCGATCTGGCGTTGGGCGACCTTCCCGACCTTTCCACGGGGGACCTCGTCCGCGATCTGGCGCGGGTGCTCGGCGGGCTGGCGGCGGCCGGGTTCCACCGGGTGCTGCGCGTCGATCTGACGCGCCGCGATCTGCGGATTCCGGTGGTCAAGCTGATCGTTCCCAAGCTGACCTTTCGGGACGGTTTCATCAGCCACCACGGCCGGTCAGGCTGACCTTGGTCGCGGCTGGATGGGATACGATCCTCGCGGGAGACGGCCGGTCCCGACCCGGCCGCGCAGCCGAACGTCGCGTCGGAGGCATGCTTTGAGATAGATTGGTCGGAAACGCGAATTCGGAAGCGGGGTGACGCCATGAGTGAGACCATCGGACATCCGGTCGATCGGATCATCGCCAAAGCCTGGGCGGACGAGGCGTTCAAGGCCAAGCTGATCGCCGACCCGGCCGCGACGCTGCTGGCCGAGGGTATTGCCGTGCCGGCCAACATCACTTTGAAGGTCGTCGAGAACACCGACACCGTCCTCCACATCGTTCTGCCGCCCAGGCCCACCGACGAGCTTTCGGCCGAATCGCTCGACGGAATTGCCGGCGGTGCTTGTCTCGATCCGGGAATCAAGCTGTTTGCGCCGCGGCAAGGCTACCTGTTCGGCATCAAGCCATAGCTCGCCATCGCGACCACCGGGCGACCGCTCCGATTGTCGGCGCCGAATGATTCGCGTGCCCGCTCTCGAACCGCGCTGGCGCGCCATCACCATCCCCGGCGAGGGGGTTCTGCTGTTCTCCGAGGAAGGGGTTCACACCCTGCGGGGCACCCTTTACGAACGGGTCATGCCGCTGATCGACGGCAGGCGCCAAAGCGAAGCGATCGCCGCCCATCTTCGCGGCGAAATCGAGCCGGCCAAGGTGTATTACGCTCTGGAACTTCTGGAGAAGTCCGGATTCGTCGTCGAAAGCGCGCCCGACCTCGATCCTGGGCGCGCGGTGTTCTGGCATGGCCTCGGCCTCGATCCCCGGATGGCCGAGGACGCGCTTCGGCGGGCCAGAGTGGGCGTTTCGGCCATCGGTGAGGCGGATGCCGATCCTCTGCGGGGTGCGCTGGCGGCGATGGGGATCGCCCTGGCGACCGATACCGATACCGAAACCGACCTCGACGTCGTCGTCACGCGCGATTATCTCGATGAGGGCCTGTCCGCGATCGACCAGGCCGCCCGATCGGCCCGACGACGCTGGATGCTGGTGCGCCCTTTCGGCCACGAGGTCTGGATCGGGCCGCTGTTCGTTCCCGGCCGCACCGGATGCCTTCACTGTTTGCGTCACAAGCTGTCGCGGCATCGGCTGGCGTGGCGGTTCGCGGTCGCGCATGGCGGCGACGCCTCGATCCCGCTCGCCGCGATGCCGGCTTCGATTCGTGCGGCCGGGGAACTGACCGTCATTGAGGTCGCCAAGATCCTGGTCGGCGCCGAAACGACGCTGGAAGGCATGGTCCTGTCCCTGGATGTGCGGAACTGGGTCTCGCAGACCCACCAACTGATCCGGAATCCGACCTGTCCGGCCTGCGGCGCCCTGCCCGACGGTCGGGCCCAGCCGGTGGTGCTGCGCAGCGGCAAGGTGGGGTTTGCCGAGGATTGGGGCCATCGCACGGTGCCGCCCGCGGTGACCATGGCGCGCTTTCGCCATCTGATCAGCCCGATCTGCGGCGTCGTCAAGTCACTGCGTTCCTGCGGCGGCGGCGGCCACGTCTGGACGGCCGGACACAACGCCGCCGTGCGCCTGGAAAAACTGAGCGACCTTAAATGGGGGTTGCGTCACGGAAGCTGCGGCAAGGGCATGTCCGAGGCGCAGGCGCAAGCCAGCGCCCTGTGCGAATGCCTGGAACGCTATTGCGGCGAGGCGCATGGTTCCGAGATCCGCGTCACCGGCAGCTTCCGGGCGATGCGGCACCGGATGGGTGACGCCGTCATCCACCCGAACAAGGTGATGGGATTCAGCGACCGCCAATATGCGACGCGGGCGATCGAGAAGGGAAGCACGGTTCCCGATCCCTTGGACGAAGATACGGCGATCGACTGGACGCCCGTCTGGTCCTTGACCAATTCCCGTCACGAATATCTTCCCACTCAGCTTCTGTATTTCGGTGCCGAAGCCTCTCAGGGCAGCGACGCGCGGTTCTGCGTCGCCTGCTCCAATGGCAATGCCGCCGGGAGTACGATCGAGGAGGCCGTTCTTCACGGCTTCCTCGAGCTGGTCGAGCGCGATGCGGCGGCATTGTGGTGGTACAACCGCCTGACGAGGCCCGGGGTCGACCTGGACGACCCGGGCGCGGCATGGTCGCTCGATTTCGTGGCCCGGCACGGCGCGTCCGGCCGGCGGGTCTGGGCGCTCGACATCACCAGCGATCTCGGTATTCCCGTCTTTGCGGCGCTGTCGGCCCGCACGCGGTCGCGTGGGGCGCAAGGGATCCTGATCGGGCTGGGCTGCCATCTCGACGCCCGCATCGCCTTGCAGCGCGCCTTCACCGAATTGGATCAGATGTGGGTGACGGCCGAAGGCGGCGCGCGGTCGGGCATGGCCAAACTGTCCGATCCGCAGGTGATTTCGTGGCTTCGGAACGCCACCTGCGACAACCAGCCTCATCTCGCGCCCGCCGTCGCGGCGGGGCCGAGCCCATGCGCCGCGGACCGGAGCCCGCCCAGCGGCGATCTGCTTCTGGACATTGAGGCCTGTCGCCGTCTGGTCGAGGCGCGAGGCATGGAGATGCTGGTTCTCGACCAGACCCGCGCCGACGTGGGATTGCCGGTGGTCAAGGTGATCGTGCCCGGCCTGCGCCACTTCCGGGCGCGCTTCGCCGCCGGACGGCTGTACGACGTTCCGGTGGCCATGGGATGGCGGGACGGCCCCCTTGCCGAAGAGGAACTCAATCCGATCCCGATATTCCTCTGACGACGAAAATGGCCGGCGACCGTCGGGTCCGCCGGCCATCACCGCTTTCGCGCCACGTCACATCGTGACGGGTTCGAATCCCTTCGGGTTGGTCAGCATGGTCACCGGCTCGAACCCCTTGGGGGACGTCCCGATGGCCGGCTTGAAGGTCCCGAGACCGCCGGAAACCTCGTTCAGGGCAGCATCGCTCAATTCGGTGCCCACCTGTGCCTGATCCGCGGCTTCCGGCGCGGCGGACTTCGTTTCGGTGTCGTTCGTGCTCATGATTCACCTCGACCAGACTGGCTTGCGAGGAGAATATGCTGAGCGTTCCGCGGCTGTTTGGCAACGTGATTCGCCAATCCTCGGTTCCTTCCGCGAGGTTTGCGAATTTGGGGTTCGTGGGGCGGCTTTCGGCGCATAGAATTGACGGTGGGTGAAGCTCTAGGGGATGTTCCATGAGGGGTTCGGACGGCGGGATCTTCCGCACCGCGGCCCTGGAGCGGCTGTCGACTCCAGAACAGCTCGATCAGGCCATGCGCCTGACGGCGCCCTCGGCGTGGGTGCTGCTGTTGACGGTTCTTCTCGCCTCGGCCGTCGGGGTGCTGTGGAGCATGGTGGCCACCGTGCCGCTCAAGGTGCCCGGACAGGGCATCCTGATCAGCCAGGGTGGCGTGCTGTCGGTGGTGTCCGAGGCCCAGGGCCGCATCGGGCGGCTGATGGTGCGGCCGGGCGGTGTCGTGCGGACGGGTCAGGTGGTGGCCGCCATCGAACAGCCCGAGCTCGAGCTCGAACGCGACCTCGCCCGTGCCGAGTTGGAGGAGTTGCAGCACCAGCGCACGCGGATCGTCGAGTTCCATATCCGCGAAATGGAAGTGCGGATTCCCTATCTCGAGCAGAAGAAGCGGGATCTGACCGACAGCATCCGCCATGTCGAGGACCGCATTCGGTGGCTGAAGGAACGGGAGAGGGACGAGCAGGAACTCCTGGACCGAAAATATATCGGGCGCCAAAAATACATCGATACGCGCGTCGACCTGTACACCGCTCTGGAGCAGGTCGCCCGCGCCCGCAACGAAGTCAACCAGGTGGACAGCGAGGTCGTCGCCATCAAGGTCGACAAGGAGCATGAACTGTTGGGGAAGGAGATGGCCATGGCCGCCGCCGCGCGGCGGGTCGAGGCGATCGAGGCGCGGTTGGCGCGGCAATCGAGGGTTCTCAGCCCCTACGACGGGACGGTCGTCGAAATCCGACGCAACGAGGGGGAACTGGTCGAGAAGGGCGTGGCTTTGCTCAGCCTCGTGCCGCCGCGCGACGAGGCGCCGGATCCGGGCGGTGGCCGGGATCTGGTGGCCGTCCTCTACGCGCCGCCCGGCGACGGCAAGAAGATCCAGCCGGGCATGGATGTCGAGATCGCCCCCTCGACGGTGAAGCGCGAGGAATACGGCTTCATGCTCGGACGGGTCGTTCGGGTGGCGGAGATCCCCGCCACCGGCGAGGGGATGATGCGCATGCTGAAAAATCCGCGACTGGTCGACAGCTTGTCGGGCGGCGGCGCCCCCTTCGAGGTCATCGTGGAGCTGGAGCGGGACCCGTCCACCCCCACCGGCTTCAAGTGGTCGTCCTCGCGCGGACCCGAAGGCGAAATCACCACCGGCACCCTGGCCGAGTCGGCGGTCACGGTGCGCCGCGTCCGACTGATCAGCCTGGTCGTCCCGATGATGGAGCGGCTGGTCGCCAAGCCATGACCGCCGCTCCCCCTTCATCGAGGCCCCGACGGGTCCGCACGCCGACCATTCTTCAGATGGAAATGGTCGAGTGCGGCGCCGCCTGTCTCGCCATGGTGCTCGGCTATTACGGCCGCCACGTCGCGCTTGACGAACTGCGCTACGCCTGCGGCGTGTCGCGTGACGGCAGCAAGGCGAGCAACGTCGTCACGGCGGCGCGCGCCTACGGCCTCGAGGCCAAGGGACTGAAGATGGAGCCCCGGGATCTGGCCCATGTCCGCCTCCCGGTCATTCTCTTCTGGAACTTCAATCATTTCGTGGTCGCCGAGGGCTGGGATCGGCGGCACGTCTTCCTCAACGATCCGGCCACCGGCCGGCGCAAGGTCACCCATGCCGAGTTCGACGAGAGTTTCACCGGCGTCGCCCTGGTGTTCCAGCCGGGCAAGGACTTCCGGCCGGCCGGCCGGCAGCCCGGTCTGCTGGGCGGCCTTCTGGCGCGACTGGGCGAATCGTGGGCGGGCTTCGCCATCGTGTTGCTGGCGAGCCTGGGCCTGGTTCTGCCGGGACTGCTGATGCCCGCCTTTCACCGCGTGTTCGTCGACTATGTGCTGGTCCAGGGGATGCGTGACTGGCTGGGACCGCTGCTGGTGGCCATGGCGGCGATCGCCGTGCATCGCGGCATCCTGACCGCCTTGCGGCAATCGCAATTGTTGAGGCTGCAAACCAAGCTGTCGGTCACGACGTCGGCGCGGTTCTTCTGGCATCTCTTGCGTCTGCCGGCCGGGTTCTTCGCGCAACGCCATCCCGGCGAAGTCGGCTCGCGAGTCGGTCTCAACGATCGTCTGGCGTCCCTGGTGGCCGGCGATCTCGCCACCATCCTGCTCGACCTGCTGACGGTCGGCGTGTTCGCGGTGGTGATGTACCAGTACGACCCGACGCTGACCGCCATCGGCGTCGCATCGGCCCTGTTCAACCTGGTGGTGTTCCGGCTGGTGGCCATGCGTCTGGCCGACGCCAATCGGAAGCTTCTGCTCGATCGCGGCAAGATGACGGGCGCGCTGCTGCAGAGCCTGCAAGCGATCGAAAGCTACAAGGCGGCTGGGACCGAGGATCTGTTGTTCACGCGGCTGACCGGCCACCACGCCAAGGCGGTGAGTGCCGAGCAGGATCTGGGCCGCCAGCATCTGGCGCTTCAGGCCTTGCCGTTTCTGCTGGGCGCGATCGCCGGCGCGACGGTGCTGGTGGTCGGCGGCCTGAGAGTCATGGATGGCGCGATCACCATCGGCATGCTGGTCGCGTTCCAGTCTCTGCTCATGTCCTTCTCGGGGCCGATCACCAGGCTGGTTGGCGCCGGTTCGCGGCTTCAGGAAGCCGAAGCCTGCATCGACCGTCTGAACGACGTGCTGAAGCACGCGCGCGATCCCGCCTTCATCGTGCCGGCCGAACCTGCCGCCGTGGGACGGCTGGGGGGAAGGATCGAGGCGCGCGATCTGGTGTTCGGCTACAGCCCGCTGGCCCCGCCCCTGATCGAAGGCTTCCGTTTTTCCCTGGAACCCGGCCGGCGCGTCGCCCTGGTGGGCGGCACGGGAAGTGGAAAGTCGACCATCGGCCGCCTTCTGGCCGGCCTTTACCGTCCCTGGTCGGGGGAGGTCGCCTTCGATGGCATCCCCATCGGCGAACTGCCGCGCGACGTGCTGCGCGGCGGAGTCGCGCTGGTCGACCAGGACATCAGCCTGTTCGAAGGCAGCGTTCGCGAGAACATAACCTTGTGGGACGACGCCTTGTCCGAGGAAGCGATAGTCCGCGCCGCGCGCGACGCCATGATCCACGACGTCGTAGCGGCCCGACCGGGCGGATACGACACGCCGGTGCGCGAAGGGGGGCGTAATTTCTCCGGCGGCCAGCGGCAGCGCATCGAGATCGCACGGGCGCTCGCCTGCGATCCCGCCGTGCTGATCCTCGACGAGGCGACCAGCGCCTTGGATGCCGAGGTCGAGAAGGCGGTGATGGACAACATCCGCCGCCGAGGCTGCACCGCGATCATCATCGCTCACCGACTGTCCGCCATTCGCGACTGCGACGAGATCCTCGTGCTGGACCGGGGTCGCATCGCGCAGCGGGGCAGCCATGCCGCGTTGCGTGACTCTCCTGGTCCCTACCGCGCCATGGCGGAGTGCTGACCATGGAGGCTCGTCAGACCGAGATGCGCGAACCGGGGCTCGGCAAGGCCCGGCCGTTTCTGGTGCATGGTGGAGCCGTCGAAATCTATGCCCCGCAGGCCGGCGGGCGCCGCCTGCTTGCGCGCGTGGAAGCCGGCGGCATCGTGTTTCCCGCGGGCGATCGCCTGACGGTCGTGTCGCTCGATGCCGAACTCGAAGAGGTGGACTGGTCGGCGCCGCGGAGCGTGGAACCCGCCCGTCTCGCGACGGCGGTGGACGCATGGCTCGCCGCGCTGAGCGCCAGCCTGGCCCAAGGGATCGCCCCGCGGGACGGACGCCGGGCCCTGGCGCCCGGTACGGTGGTCACGCCTGACGCCGGTGATGCGGTCGGAGGACGGCACGGCATCGTCTGGGCGCGTGTCGAGGCGGGGACTTTTCGCCTGCTCGGCTTGGCCGATGTCGAGGTGGGTGGGCTGGTGCCCCTTGGCGCCGCGACCTGGCTGCAAACGGATTCCGGGGGACGGCTGACCGGAATGGCGACCGCCGACCTGCTGGACGACACCATGCCTTTGCGGATGGAGCGATTCCTCGCGCTTTGCCTGCTTTGTCTCGCGCGCCTCGGCGACATCGCGGCCCGCGACGTCCAGCAGCATCGGGCAGGTCGCCAGGAAGTTGCCGAGGCGCACCTCGATACCGCGCTCCGCGGCCTGTGCGTGCTGTCGGGCGGTGGCGTCGAAGCGGTACCGGAGGTCGATCCATCGAGCGCCCTCGCCGCGGCCCTGCGCCACGCTTGCCGTGCCGCCGGGATCGATGTGACGATCCCCGATCCGGCGCGTCGGCGGCGGGGCGACCGTCCGCCCACCATCGAGCAATTGGCGCGGGCCGCCCGCATCCGGGTCCGCCCGATCATGCTGCGTGGGCGCTGGTGGGAGGACGACCTGGGCGCCTTCGTCACCATCGCCGCCGATGGGCGGCCTCTCGCCGTGCGGAGCGGCGCGCGTGGTGGCGCCGTGATCGACCCGACCGGCGTTGCCACCTCATTGAGCGAATCGGCCGCCGCCGAACTGGGGCCGCAAGCCTGGGTGCCGTTGCCTCCGCTGCCACACCGCGCGATGAACGCCGCCGACCTGTTGTCGTTTGGGCTGAAACGCTGCCACGGCGACGTTCTGGCCGCTCTCCTCGCCGGTCTGGTCGGAGGCGTGGTCGGCCTGGCCGCCCCGGTCGCGACCGGCTTCGTCTTCGACGACCTCGTTCCGGGGCATCTGCGATCCGAGCTGGTTCAGGTGGGGTTGGCGCTGGCGGTTCTCGCCCTGGTCGGTGCGGTGGCCAAGGTCTCGGGCGAGGTCGCCCTGCTGCGCGTCGAGGGCCGCATGGGCGGGCTGCTTCAGGGCGCGGTGATCGATCGCCTGTTGCGGCTGCCCGCCCGGTTCTTCGCCGATTTCGGCTCCGGTGACTTGGCGTTGCGGGCCCTGTCGATCGACGCCGTGCGGCGTATCTTGACCGGCCTCGTCCTGTCGTCGCTTCTGGCGGGGATGTTCTCGGTGTTCGGTCTCGCGCTCCTGTTCGCCTATCACCAGCCATCGGCGATTTCGGTCGTCGCGATGTCGCTCGGTCTGGCGGGCGCGGCGCTGGCCACCGGGTTGGCCCAGGTCGCCGCGATGACCGAAGCCGAGGCCGTGTCGGGAACCACGGCCAACATGGTGAGCCAAATCGTCTCGGCGGTCCCCAAGCTGCGCCTGGCCGGCGCCGAGGATCGCGCCTTCGCGCAATGGGCCGGCCAATTCGGGGCGCTGCGGATCAGGCTGATGCGGGCCGGCGTCGCCGCGAACCGATTCGCGGTGTTCCTGGCCGTTTACGAGACGCTCGGCATGGCCATCGTCTTCGCCGTCATGATGCTGTCGGGCGAGACGGTGGGCACCGGCTCGTTTCTGGCCTTCGTCGCCGCCTTCGCGATGTTTCAGGGCGCGGCGACGCAACTCGCCCAGGCCGTGGTCGAATGCTTCGCGGTGATGCCGCTGCTGCGGCGGGCGGCGCCGATCCTCGACGCGCTGCCCGAGGTGGACGAACAGCGGGCGGCGCCCGGTCATCTCACGGGCGACATCGAGGTGAGCAATCTGTCCTTCCGCTATGGCCCGGACCTGCCCTGGGCCCTGAACGCCGTGAGCCTGCGGGTGAGGCCCGGCGAGTTCGTGGCCATCGTCGGGCCGTCGGGATGCGGCAAATCGACTCTGATCCGCCTGCTGCTCGGCTTCGAGAAGGCCGAGACGGGCGGTATCTTCTACGATGGTCACGATCTCGGACAACTGGACACCGTCGCCGTCCGCCGTCAAATCGGCGTCGTGCTGCAATCAGGCCGTCTGATGCCGGGCAGCATCCTCGAAAACATCCGCGGCGCCTCGGACTGCACGCTGGACGAGGCATGGGAGGCGGCGCGCATCGCCGGCATCGCCGATGACATTCGCGCCATGCCGATGGCCATGCATACCTATCTCGCCGAAGGCGCGTCGTTGTCTGGCGGACAGGTCCAGCGCCTGCTGATCGCCAGGGCGGTCGTCGCGCGCCCGCGCATTCTGTTCTTCGACGAGGCGACTAGCGCGCTCGACAACCAGACTCAGGCCAGCGTGATGGAATGCCTGAACCGGCTGGCCGTATCGCGCCTCGTCATCGCCCACCGGCTGTCGACGGTGGCCGCCGCCGATCGTGTCGTCGTCCTTGACCAAGGCCGTGTGGTCGAAACCGGCACCTGCACCGAATTGCTGGCCCGTGGCGGCTTGTTCGCCACGCTGGCCCGGCGTCAGACGATGTGAGGAACCCATGCGCAAGGTGTTGTTCATTCTAGGCCAACTCACCGACGACGACGTCGAGTGGCTGGCCGGAGCCGGCCGCCGCGAGCGGGTCGCCGCAGGCTCCCACTTGATCCGTGAGGGTGCGTGTCGGTGCGGGCGATCGGCGAGATCGCCGTGCTGCGCACCGGCGAGATCGTGGGCGAGATGTCGCTGGTCGACGCGCGTCCCCCCTCGGCCACGGTGACCGCCGCGACCGACTGCTGCGTACTCGCGGTGCCGCGCGGCACCATGGATGCCAAGCTTCGCGATGACGGCGCCTTCGCCGCGCGCTTTTACAAGGCCATCGCGACGTTCCTGGCGGACCGGCTGCGCGGCACCGTCCACCGCCTGGGATATGGCGCGGTGGTGGCGACCGACGAGGATACGCAGGCCGACAGCGAACTCGACCTGAACGTGCTCGACCACGTTCACTTGGCCGGCACCCGTTTCGACCGAATTCTCAAGAAGCTGGCCGGCTGACCCGCAGCAACAAGACCGAGGCCCTGGCCGGGGTCGTAGGCAGACCCCCGCATGGTGCGCCTCCAGCAGCGCTGCGAAAATATACGGTAGCGCGTTGCACGCCAGATCAAGTCGGCGATCGAGTAATACCGGCGAGCCAATGAACTGACCCATCGGCGGCAAGGCCGCCATTGGAAGAAAGGTTCACCACCAAGACACCAAGAGTCACCAAGAGACCGGCGCTGTACGGGCGAATCGCCTGCTTGGTGTCCTTGGTGTACTTGGTGTTCCCCCATCTACTTTCCACCGCGCCCGCTTGGTCAGGGGCCAGTGAGGCGAGTCAAGCAATTGGCTCGCCGGTATAAAGGGGGTCCAGGGTCTTGCCGCCGCTCCGTCCGGCCTTGGGCATCTTCTTGCCGATGTGCTCCCACAGATTGCGGAACTTCGGCATCTCGCCGCCGGGGATGTTGTCGGCCACCGGGACGCGGGGCAGCTTGACGATGCCGCATTCGATGGCGTCCATCAGCGAGAAATCGCTGACCGTCCAGGGGAACAGGGCGCCTTCGCCATAGCCCGAGCCGCGCAGGAAGAAGGGCGTGGCGGACAGGTCGTAGAGACCGCGCAGGCCCAGCGTGCGCGCGACCGCCTCGAGGCCGGAAATCCACAGGCGGGCCGTCTCGTTGTTGCGTTCGGCCGCCTTGCGGTCTTCGCCCTTCAACTCGGCGGCCTCGTCGTTCTCGGGCTTTTCGCGATAGCAGTGGTGCGCCTCGTCGTTCAGCACCACGATGTTCTCAGCAGTTCACCACCGAGGCCCTGTCCCTGCATGGACTTGCTCACGGCCAGACGACCAAGGCGAAAGCCGCCGATCGGGTGTCGGCCGCCGCCAGCGGGCCGGGCCACCTCCGGCGCGAGGTTGAAATCGACGTGTGCCGGACTCAGGGTGTAGAAGCCGAGAATCGTCGTGCCGTCGGCCCCATCGACCGCGACATAGGTCTTTGATGCGCCGCTCTCATGCGCTTGGCGGGCATGCTTCGCCAAGAAATCATTGAGACCGGCCTGACCACAATCGAAGCCCTTCCGATTGTGCTTCTTTGCGATCGTCTCTTCCCGCCAGTTCGGAAGCGTCATTTGCGGGCGGCGAGCGATCGCGCGGCGGCCAGCAGTTTCGCGTTCGGCTTCGGCGGGTTGTCCAACAGATCGAGGATGAAGCGGGTTTGCTCTTCATCCAAGCTGACCCGTTCGGCCTTCTCGATCACGGCTTCCGCCGCGAGCAGCGCGTTGCGCAGCACGAAGTCTTTAAGGCTGGTCCGTTCAAGCGCCGCCGCCCGCATCAACCGGGCCTTTTCGGCTGGCGGTATCTGCATCGGGAAGCGGCTCGTGTTCTCCGCGGCGACTCTGGGCATGGTGCGATCCTCCGATGCTTTCATTATAGGCGCTCCACGCCAGAGCATCAACGTATGTTCAATGAAAGCACATAGGATGGCCACGTCATGGGGTCGCGCGTTCGTCGGTGGCCAGCGCCGCGATGCCCTCGGCGGCCGGGCGATGGCCGCAGGCGGGGCAGGCTTCGGGAGCGCAGGCGCGGCAGTATGGCTTGCCGCAGGCCGGGCAGGCGTCCTGGGCGGCGGGACTGGTGAGATGCAGGGCCGCGTCGCAGACCAGACGCGCCGGGTCCAGGCCGGCGCCCGCCTCGCACACCG
>JADGAL010000189.1 GCA_015232025.1 Alphaproteobacteria bacterium | reverse complement strand
ACGCCGACTCGCTGGAGCTGGTCGCCGACATCCCCGCCACCGAGCGCGGCGACGGCAAGCGGTCGAAGGTGGTCGGGCTCGAGGACGCGCCGGGCAACCGCTTCGTGTTCAGCCTGTACGACACCGATCCCGACGAGGGGCCGCATCAAGGCGAGATCAACCTGAAGCGCAACGCCCTGCTGCCGATCGTCGAGGCGGTGCGCCTTTACGCCCTGCGCGAGGGCGTCGCCGCCACCAACACGCAAGACCGCATCGCCGCCTTGGCGAACAAGGGCGTCTTCTCGCGCGACGAGCGTGCCGCGCTGTCCGGCGCCTTCGACCATGTCGCCGAACTCTTGCTGCGCGGCCAGATCGCCGACACCCTGGCCGGCCGCAAGCCCAGCGCCTACGTCGCCCCCGACGCCCTGCCCGGCCACGACAAGGACATCCTCGCCCTGGCGATGAAGGCGGTCGACCGCCTGAACACCCGCCTGCGCGCCGATTTCACGGGCGGCATTTTGTAAGGGGGTTGACGCCAATACGTTGTGATAGCACGGGTGAAAAGAACGAGGCTGGCGCCCGTAGGCCCGGCCTCTCATCTTTGTCCGCAGGGGCTCGGTTCGCACCGAGACGGTCCCCGCGGCCCAACGTCATGCGGCCGCCCTCTCAAACTCTTCGTCAGACTGCTCAAGCTCGATAACCCTGGCGTTCTGCGAGAGCAAGGTCAGCTTCGGCCCAAGCTCGACCTTGTTTCTTACGACCGCCACCAGCTTTGGCGGGTTCGGCAGATCGGCGATGTCGCGGAACGCCGTTGAGGCCCGGTAAATGGAAACGGCGTGATTTGGGACGGCCTGAAAAACCGTTGCCGCGCCCCTTGTATCCAGAATCGCTGAGACCTCCCACTGATTGGTGGAAGCGCCAACAACCTTGTGATCCTCTCTAAGCTTCGCGGCACCAAATACCTTCACCAATCTAGAGCGAAGCTCTTCGGCGACAGTGTCCTCGTCCACTTCTTCCGCGCGCCTAAAAATTTCATCCGCAACCCTCCATGACGTGGAAGCAACGTCATAGATTGCCCTTTCCAGTTCTTCCATCGGCGCATGCACCCGAATCACATGCCCGAGCACTTCGACGTCCGCAAGCTTCGACAGGTTTCCCGCCACTCGGCCGAAGGAGCGACCGGCGCCAATATCGGCAACCTCCTCATAGGCGAAGCCAGCATCGCTCACGGAGACCCCGCCTTCGCAGCGCCGCACCCGGACTGTGACACTCGACCCGTCGGGATAGTACATGGGGAGGCTTACGAACGAGGAATCGCCAACCCTGCGCACGGCCACGAGGTGGCGCGCGGCAGCTTCAACGGCTTCGGAAATGGAGTCGCTATTCATTCCAATCGACCCGTTCATCAAATAAATCATAGTCCCATTTTGGCCTGGTTACAATATCTATGTTGTTGATTCTCAACTCTTTGCCGGAATATGCACTGACGTCCTCGAAAGTGTGCAAGGCTCGATCAATAGGCTTGGCGCACGGAAGGTTGACCCCCCTCATGCGTTCCTCTTGCACCACCCAGTTCATGTCGAACGGGTGGATGTGGGTGTGACCCACGCGCACCCGTGACCATTCGCCGCAGTTCCGTCCGCGCTGATTGGAGTGTCCTCCCCTCAAGGAGCGCCAATCGATTCTCGTCAGCGGAATGCGTTTCCGCGTGAGCGTGCCGCGGGCCACCAGTTCCAAAGCGACGTTGCAGTCAGGGGCGTACAACAATGCCGTGCCATGGAGCACAAGGCCGGGCTCAACGACCCCGCCTATCTCAAGGGGCGCGTCAAACCATACGGCACCGCTTCCCTTTTCCGGCACCGACCAGCCCGGAAAGACGGCGATGGATTTTTCAGCCAACACAACCGTGGGAAACGCCATCTACGGAGCATACCCCGGAAAAACATGGCGTCAAAGCCATTCAGCCATGACGAGTTCCCAGGTCCAGTATGTGCGTCAGGGCGATTAACTTTGCGACGTGCTTTCGCGCCCTATCACACCCCTGGCCGCGCCTCGGCGGCCTCGGCGGTTTGGGCCTCCAGCGGGTGGAAGAAGCAGAAGGTGGCGCCCCGGCCGGGGGCGCTTTCGACGCGGATCGAGCCGCCAAGGCGGTTGAGGATGCTGCGGCAGATGGCGAGGCCCAGCCCGGTGCCCTCGGGCTTGGCGGTCATGGTGTCGCCGACCTGCTGGAACTTTTCGAAGATCTTCGACTGGGCGGCCAAGGGGATGCCGGGGCCGTTGTCGCCGACGCAGACCTCGACGCCGTCGCGCAGGGCGAGCAGGCGCACGGTGACCTCGCCGCGCCCCGCCTCGCAGAATTTCACGGCGTTGGACAAAAGGTTGATCACCACCTGCATCAGGCGGTCGCGATCGGTGCGGACGACCGGCGCCTCGTCGGGCAGGTCCAGGCGCAGGATCATCGCCTTGTCCTTGAACAATTGCCCGGTGGCCGCCGCGGCGTCGCGAATCACGTCACGCGGATCGACCGTGACGATGTCCCATTGCGCATTGCCCGACTCGATCTTGGCGAGGTCGAGCACCTGATTGATCAACCGGGTCAGCCGCTCGCTCTCGCGCACGATGATCATCAGGAACTGCTGGCGCTGTTCGGGATCGATCTCGGGATTGTCGCGCAGGATCTCGGAGAACGACCGGATCGAGGTCAGCGGCGTGCGCAACTCGTGGGTGACGGTCGAGATGAACTCGTCTTTCAGCCGGTCCAGCTCCTTCAGCCGTTCGTTGGCGTCGCGCAAATCCTCGGTGGCGATCTCCAATTCGCGCGACTTGGTTTCAAGCTGCTGGCTGTAGGCGATCACCTGCGAGGCCTCGTCGAGGATCTCCATCACCTCGCGCCACGTCGACAGCCTCGCCACGCTGGCCACCATCACCCGCGCCGAGGCGGCGCCGATCGCGCCGGCCAGCAGCCGCTCGACGAAATTGACCAGATCGGCGTCGGCCTCGCGCAACGACGCGACATCGACGCCGCGGGCGCGGCCATAGCGGGCGAAGGCGCGCTCGGCCCGCTCGGCGCCGACGAAGCCCACCACCAGCGCCGTCAGGTCGGCCACCGTGGCGCTGCCGCGCCAGAAGCGCGCCCCGCGCTGGTCGCCGCGAAAGGCGTCGACGAACAGCGCGGCCTGGATGCGCTCGATGGCGCTTTGCTGGGTCAGCAGCGACACCATCACATAGGCGCCGAGATTGCCGATCATGCTCCAGATCAGCGAATGGGTGACGTGGTCGAGCCCCTTCAAGCCAAACAGCGCGTAGGGTTCAAGCAACCCGATCCCGAACGGCCCGTCCAGGAACGACCCCGGCAGCCAGCCCGAGCGCGCGAAGGACGGCAGCAGCAGCGTGTACATCCAGATCAGGAACCCCGCCGTCAAGCCGGCGAAGGCGCCCTTCTGGGTGGCGCCCTTCCAGAACATGCCGCCCAGCATGGCCGGCGCGAACTGCGCCGCCGCCGCGAACGACACCAGCCCGATGGTGACCAGCGCGAAGGACTCGCCGATCAGCCGGACATAGAGATAGCCGAGATAGACCACCAAGACGATGGTGCCGCGGCGGATCGCCAGCAACAGCCGCGACAGATCGCTGCGCTCGTGAAGCTTCAGCCAGCGCAGCCGCAGCAGCACCGGCATCACCAGATCGTTGCAGACCATGGTCGACAGGGCCACCGTCTCGACGATGATCATGCCGGTGGCCGCCGACAGTCCGCCGATGAAGGCGAACAGGGCCAGCGCCTCGAACTGGTGGGCCATCGGCAAGGCGAGCACGAAGGTGTCGGGATGCACCGTTCCGCCGGGAAAGCGCATCAGCCCGGCCACCGCGATGGGCAGCACGAACAAGTTGATGACGACCAGATACAGCGGAAACAGCCAAACCGCCTTGCGGATGTGGGTCTCGTCGACATTCTCGACCACCGCCACCTGGAACTGGCGCGGCAGGCAGACGATCACCACCATCGACAGCAGCGTGATCACCACCCAATTGCCGTGGTCGGCGACCGAGCCGATGGTGAACAGCTTGGCGATCTTCGGATCGAGGGCGGCCTTCCCGAACAGATCGCCGAACCCGTCATGCACCCCCCAGACGACGAAGAGTCCGACCGCCACGAAGGCGATCAGCTTGACCACCGATTCGAAGGCGATGGCGGCGACCATGCCCTCGTGATGCTCGCTGGCGTCGATGTGGCGGGTGCCGAACAGGATCGAGAAGGCGGCGAGCGACAGCGCCACATAGAACGAGGTGTCGGTGAACAGCGATCCCGCCTGGCCGGGCGCCGCGCCCAGCAGCACGTTGAAGGTGGTCGACACGGCTTTCAGTTGCAGCGAGATGTAGGGCATGATGCCGACCACCGCGATCACCGTGACCAGCCCGCCCAGCAGGGTGCTTTTGCCGTAGCGCGACGAGATGAAGTCGGCGATCGAGGTGATGCGGTTGCGCTTGCTGATCCGCACCATCTTGCGCAACACGATCCACCACAGGCAGGCCATCAGGGTCGGCCCGAGATAGATCGGCAGGAAATGCGGCCCGCTGGACGAGGCCCGCCCGACGCTGCCGTAGAAGGTCCAAGACGTGCAATAGACGGCGATCGACAGGGCGTAGATATAGGGCGTGGCGATCACGCTGCGCCCCTGATCGGCGCGCCGGTCGCCCCAATAGGCGATGGCGAACAACAGCGAGAGGTAAAGGAACGACACGCCGACGACGATCCAGCCTTGCAGCATGGCTAGCGCTCCGCCGGCTCGTCGGGGGGAAGCGGCGCCGGATCGGGCGGCGCCCGCTCGATGATCAGGGCCAGCACCAGGGTCAGCGCGATCCAGGCGCCAAACAGATACAGGAAGGCCACCGGAATCCCCGCCAGCCATCCCCCCTGCCCGAACACCGCGAGCAGCGGCGGCATGAACAGAACCAGCCCCAGCAGGAACGCCGCCCCCAGGCGCTCGGTCAGGCCGCTCGGGCTGGCCATCCGCAAACCGCGATGCGCGTGGGGCGGGCGGGCCATCAGTGTCGGGCCTCGCGCAGTCGCAATTCGGCGGTCATGTTCGAGACCGTCAACACATGGCCCAGCGTGGCGATGCCCTTGGCCTCCAGCCGGTCGATCAGGCGGACCAGCACCTCGGCGGTGGCCAAGGCGTCGCCCAGCGCGCTGTGACGATCGGTGATGGTGACGTCCAGGCGCCTGGTCAAGCCGTCAAGCGAATGATCGTCCTCGTCGGGATCGACCAGGGCCGACAGCAGCAGCGTGTCGAGCACCGGGTTCTGGAACGACAGGCCGCACTCCGCCTCCTTCAGCTTGATGAATTTCAGGTCGAAGGCGGCGTTGTGGGCGACCAGCACGGCGTCGCCGACGAACGCCTTGAACTGCGGCAACACGACATGCACCGGCGGCTTGTCGATCACCATCTCGTCGGTGATGCCGTGGAAGCGGATCGAATCGCGCGGGATGGCGCGCTGGGGATTGACCAGCCGCTCGAAGCGCTCGCCGGTCAGCACGCGGCCATTGACCACGCGCACCCCGGCCAGCGAGACGATCTCGTCGCCTTCCGAGGGCAGCAAGCCGGTGGTCTCGGTATCGAACACCACGTAATCCAAGTGGCGCAACGGCAGGTCGGCCAGTTCGCCCGCCACGCTGTGCTCGCGCATCAGGCCGAAATCGTAGAATTCGGGGCGCGGCGGCAGCGTCTCGGCGCGCTCGCGGAAATGCGGTCCCAAGGGCGCCAGCAGCGGCACGCGCAGCATCGCCCGGCCATGCGGCCGGGGCTGGCTCCACAACTCGCTGCCGTGGCGTTCGAGCACGTCGCGGATCGCCTGATTGCCCAGCAGCCCGTCCAAGGGCGCGTCCTGCCAGCGTTCGATCTCGGCCGAGGGCACCGGCTTTCCGTCCCAGGCGATGTCGACATAGACCCGCCGGTCGCCCAGCAGCGCCTCGACGTCCTGCGCCGAAGCGCCCGAGAAGTCGCGCACCCGGCGCGATATCTCGGTCAGCGCCATCACCAGCGAATGGGAATCGCCGTGCAGCCACATCGGCATGCCGATCGGCGTCAGGGTGATGCCGTCGGCGTCCAGGCGGCGGGCCACGCAATTGAACAAATCGGTCGAATAGACGTCGGCCATCGGCCAGCGGGCCAGACTGTGGCCGCGATAGGCGGCGGCCAGCGCCTCGATCTGATCGCTGATCCGGGTGGCCTCCTCGACCACCACCCGCTCGAAGGCCAAGCGCTCGCCCGGCGCCATGCCGGGGAACGAGAGCAGCGATTCGGCGG
Organism: Alphaproteobacteria bacterium; assembly: GCA_015232025.1. Taxonomy (GTDB): domain Bacteria; phylum Pseudomonadota; class Alphaproteobacteria; order Rhodospirillales; family Magnetospirillaceae; genus JADFZP01. The sequence continues at coordinate 484 of JADGAL010000189.1, read as the reverse complement.
CGGCCCGCAGATTGGCGATCGGGCCGCGCAGGCCGCGGGTCAAGGCCCGGCGCACCGCGTCGCTTTTGGCCAGATTGGCGATCTCGGCCGAGATGTCGGTCAGGGTGACGACATAGCCGGTGACCTCGCGCACCGGCCCCAGGATAAGCGCCATGCGGCCTTGCAGCATCAGGCTCGCATCGGCGGTGGCGCAGACGAAGGGCGCCGACAGATCGGACGCCGCCCCGCCCTCGTCGCGCCGCCATTCCAGTCGCTCCAGGGTATGGATCAAGGGCTGGCGGGTCACCAGGCCAAGCAGCGACCGCCCCAGTCCAACCGCCTCGGGGTCGCCCAGAATCCGCGCCGCGGATGGATTGTACAGCAATATCTGATGCTTGGCGTTGCAGACCACCACCCCCTCGGACAGGTCGAGCAGGATGACCTCGAGCCAGCCCTTCTGCTCGGCGATGCGGGCGGTGGCGGCCTCGGCGGCGCGCAGGCCGTC
>JADGAL010000188.1 GCA_015232025.1 Alphaproteobacteria bacterium | reverse complement strand
CCCTGCCGGCGGCCCGCCAAGCGGGGGGCGGCGGCGACAACGCCTTCGTCACCTTCGGCCTGACGGCGGGCGCCTCGTTCGATCTGGGCCTTCGCCACCGCGACGCCGACGGCGCCCCGGTCGGCGGTTTGGATTGCGGGCGTTGAGTCCGTTTCGCCACGACATGCCGCTCGTCGTCGAGGCGGCGGTGCTCGACGCCAAGCCGGGCGCGGTGCGGGTCGATCGCTCGCCATTCTTTCCCGGCGGCGGCGGCCAGTTGGCCGATCGCGGGGTGATCGCCTGGTCGGGCGGCGAGGTGGCGCTGGCCGCGGTCGAGGGCGACTGGCTGTCGTTCGACGGCGACGCCCGACCCGAGGGCCGCCTGCTGCTGACCGTCGACGCGGGCTTTCGCGGCCTGATGTCGGAACTCCATACCGTGGCGCATATCGTCAACAGCGTGGTTTTCACCCAGTTCGGCGCGCCGCTGACCGGCGCGCAGCTTTCGGCCGACGGCGCGCTGCGCGTCGATTTCGATCTGCCGGGCGCCGACAACGACCGCCTGCGCGCCTTGGAGGACCCGCTCAACGCGGTGATCGCGAGCGATCTGGCGGTGGCCGCCCACCTGATCCCGCGCGCCGTGGCCGAGGCCACGCCGGGGCTGTTCCGCAGCAAGTCGGTCGCGCCGCCCGTCCAGGCCGACGGCATGGTCCGGGTGGTCGAGATCGCGGGTCTGGATCGCCAAGCCTGCGGCGGCACGCATCTGACCTCGACCGGACGGTCGCGGCGGGTGCGAATCCTCAAGGTCGAAAACAAGGGCCGCCACAACCGCCGGGTCCGGATCGGCCTGGGTTGATGACGGCTGGATGACATTTCTCAAATACAGCCTTCACCGGATTGCGGTTCCGGCGGGACGATGCTCAAATCGGCATCGTCAACGGGACGCATCTTGAAGGAGAACGGCGATGACCATTCGGGTCGAGCGCGAAGTCATGGAACATTGCCCCTGCTGCGACAAGGTCACGCTGCATGAGATCTTTCCCCTGATCGCCGATACGGTCGCGGTGATTTGGTGCCATGAATGCTCGCATGTCCGTACACGCGGCCCCGCCGGCCGCGCCATGGCGCAAACGTCGCGGGTCGCCGCGTGAGGGCGGCTAACCCATAGGTCGCGTCATCAAGATGTAATATCCTAAAACGATAAGTCATATCTGGCGTTCCCGCGATAGCTCGCGTATAAGGATAGTCCCGCACAACGAAAGGGACTCGCGCCATGATCCGGACCCTCGATTACTCCCTGAGCCAAGTCGTCGATGGGGCGGTGGGCGCCTTCGACCCCTATTGCATGGGCTACATGAATCCGGGGGCCAGCGGCGGCGGCTACATCAGCACGATGAAGCTGTCGGTCGGCAAGGTGAACGTGCAAGGGCTCGACCGGGGCACCGCCGGCATCGTCGCCTATGACCGCTGCGAGAAGGAAGACGCCTATATCGGCCAGATCAACATGGGCACCGCCTCGTCGTTCTGCGGCGTGAACGGCGCGCTGTGGGGCTTTCACTTGGCCGTCGCGCCGCAGATCGCCGACGGCTCGCTGAAGCCGATGTTCACCTATCCCGGCCCGCTTTACCCGGCCGACGAGAAGCTGCCCCGCCAGGGGGTGGTGCCGGTCTATCCGGCGGCGCCCTTGCTCGACGCGACCGAGCGCCTGTTCGGCCGCATGGACAAGCGGGGGCGGGGCGAACGCGATCTGCGCCGCTTTCCGCCGATGCCCGGCGCCCATGTGATCTGCGCCAACAAGGATTCGAGCGGCCCCGGCCCCGGCTTCTTCTGGTCGGCGCTGGCCATCGCCATCGCCGAGGACCGCGACACCCAGGCCAATCTGTTCATCGAGGACGCCGACGTCATTCCGGCGACCAAGGTGATCAACGCCGATGGCAGCGTGGCGTGGATTCCGACCGCCTCGCAGGTCAAGGCGCAATTGCACGAGCATTTGCGCAACGTCACCAAAAGCATGGTGCTGTGCGGCCAGGATCAGGACGTGGTCTACACCCGCATCTATGCTGGCGCGAAGTTCATCTTCGCCAACGAGGAGGAATGGGGTTGCGCCCTGACCTGCGCGCCCTACGTGGTTCTGGCCCGCGACGCGGTGCCCAAGGGCAAGCGCCCCTCGGCGCTGCTCGACCTGACCATCGACCAGTGGGAGAAGGCGTTGAAGCTGGCGCCAATGCCGCCCGCGCCGGTCAATCCGTGCGTCTGTGGCATCGGAGTGCCGGTCGGCGAAGCCTGACCCTTCATTTTTCTGGAACTTTCGGACAGTTGGTGCTATCCAAACCCGCCTAGTCTTATGGGTAGGCCGCAGACGCTCACGAGCGGGGGTCTCGATGCACGAAATTCTCCGGCAGTTGGATGACAAACGACGCCGCGCCCGGCTGGGTGGTGGCGAAAAGCGGATCGCGGCGCAGCATGCCAAGGGCAAGCTGTCGGCGCGTGAGCGCATCGAGTTGCTGCTCGATCCCGACTCCTTCGAGGAGTGGGACATGTTCGTCGAGCATCGCTGCACCGATTTCGGCATGGACAAGGAGGCCATTCCGGGCGACGGCGTGGTCACCGGCTATGGCACGGTGAACGGCCGGCTGGTCTTCGTGTTCAGCCAGGATTTCACGGTGTTCGGCGGCTCGCTGTCCGAATCGCACGCGGTCAAGATCTGCAAGATCATGGACCACGCCATCAAGGTCGGCGCGCCGGTGATCGGCCTGAACGATTCCGGCGGCGCGCGAATCCAGGAAGGCGTCGCCTCGCTGGCCGGCTATGCCGAGGTGTTCCAGCGCAACGTGATGGCCTCGGGCGTGGTGCCGCAAATCTCGCTGATCATGGGGCCTTGCGCGGGCGGCGCGGTCTATTCGCCCGCCATGACCGACTTCATCTTCATGGTGAAGGACTCGTCCTACATGTTCGTGACCGGCCCCGACGTGGTCAAGACGGTCACCCACGAGACGGTCAGCGCCGAGGAACTGGGCGGGGCGATCACCCACTCGTCGAAATCGGGCGTGTCCGATCTGGCCTTCGAGAACGACGTCGAGGCGCTGCTTCAGCTTCGCCGCTTCATCGACTTCCTGCCCGCCAACAATCGCGAGAAGCCGCCGGTGCGGCCGACCTCGGACCCGGCCGATCGCATCGAGCCCAGCCTCGACACGCTGATCCCCGACAATCCGAACAAGCCCTACGACATGCGCGAGTTGATCCAGAAGGTGGTCGACGAGGGCGACTTCTTCGAGGTGGCGCCCAACTTCGCGGGCAACATCCTGACCGGCTTCGGCCGCATGGAGGGCTCGACGGTGGGCATCGTGGCCAACCAGCCGATGGTGCTGGCCGGCTGCCTGGACATCGACTCCAGCCGCAAGGCGGCGCGGTTCGTGCGCTTTTGCGATTGCTTCAACATCCCCGTCATCACCTTCGTCGACGTTCCCGGCTTCCTGCCCGGCACGGCGCAGGAATATGGCGGCATCATCAAGCACGGCGCCAAGCTGCTGTACGCCTATGCCGAATGCACGGTGCCCAAGGTCACCGTCATCACCCGCAAGGCCTATGGCGGCGCCTACGACGTGATGAGTTCCAAGCATCTGCGCGGCGACGTGAACTTCGCGTGGCCGACCGCCGAAATCGCCGTGATGGGACCGAAAGGCGCCGTCGAGATCATCTTCCGCCAAGACATCGGCGACGCCCAAAAGATCGCCGACCGCACCGAGGAATACCGGCTGAAGTTCGCCAACCCCTTCATCGCCGGCCATCGCGGCTTCATCGACGACGTGATCATGCCGCACTCGACCAGAAAGCGCATCTGCCGCTCGCTGGCCATGCTGCGCGACAAGAAACTCGAGAACCCTTGGCGGAAGCACGGCAACATTCCGCTGTAGAATTTTTTTGAAACACCAAGGACACCAAGGACACCAAGGAGAGGCGACGCTCAGTACACCATGCGTTTGATGCCTTGGCGAAGTTGCGTCACGTTGAAATTGATCAGGAAGCCCAAGCGGAGGCCCGACAGTCTGAGATAGGTCAGCAGTTGGGCCTCGAACAGCCGGTTATGTTGCTCCGCCGCCTTGATTTCGACGATGACGCCATTCGCGACAAGAAGATCTAGCCGAAAGCCGCCGTCCAGGCGAAGCCCTTCGTAGACCACGGGAAGCGGCACCTGTCTGGCGACGTCGAAGCCGCGAGTGGTCAGTTCGTGGGCTAGGCACAATTCATAAACGGACTCGATCAGACCGGGTCCGAGCGCGGTGTGTACTTTGAGCGCGGAATCCACGATCGCTTTTCCCGCCGCGTCAAGCACCGGCGGTATCGGCAACGAAGCACTCATCCTTGGTGTCCTTGGTGTCCTTGGTGTTTCGATAATCTTGCATGGTTGTTGAAGGCAGGGGAGAGCGAATGTTCGACAAGATCCTGATCGCCAATCGCGGTGAGATCGCCTGCCGGGTGATCAAGACCTGCCGGAAGATGGGCATCAAGACGGTGGCGGTGTATTCCGACGCCGACAAGGACGCCCTGCATGTGCAAATGGCGGACGAGGCGGTGCATATCGGGCCGCCTCCCTCGGCGCAGAGCTATCTGCTGATCGACCGCATCGTCGACGCGTGCCGGGCGACCGGGGCGCAGGCCGTGCATCCGGGCTATGGCTTCCTGTCCGAGCGGCGCGCCTTCCAAGAGGCGCTGGCGGCGGCCGGCGTGGCGTTCATCGGGCCGGACGCCCACGCCATCCAGGCGATGGGCGACAAGATCGAGTCGAAGAAGCTGGCCAAGGCGGCCGGCGTCTCGACGGTGCCGGGCTATCTGGGCGTCATCAAGGACGCCGAGGAGGCGGTGACGATCGCCCGCGACATCGGCTATCCGGTGATGATCAAGGCCTCGGCCGGCGGCGGCGGCAAGGGCATGCGGCTGGCCTGGAACGACCAGGAGGCGCGCGAGGGCTTCACCTCGGCCACCAACGAGGCGCGCTCGTCCTTCGCCGACGATCGCGTGTTCGTCGAGAAGTTCATCGAGCAGCCGCGCCATATCGAAATCCAGGTGCTGGCCGACGGCCAGGGCACCGTGCTGTACCTGCACGAGCGCGAATGCTCGATCCAGCGCCGCCACCAGAAGGTCATCGAAGAGGCGCCGTCGCCCTTCCTCGACCCCGAGACGCGCAAGGCGATGGGCGAGCAGGCCTGCGCCCTGGCCCGCGCCGTCGACTACAAATCGGCCGGCACCGTCGAGTTCATCGTCGATGCCGAGCGCAAGTTCTACTTCCTGGAAATGAACACCCGCCTGCAGGTCGAGCATCCGGTGACCGAGCTGATCACCGGCCTCGATCTGGTCGAGATGATGATCCGCGTGGCCTATGGCGAGAAGCTGCCCTTGCGCCAAGAGGACATCCAGTTGAATGGCTGGGCCGTCGAATCGCGCATCTACGCCGAGGACCCGTTCCGCGGCTTCCTGCCCTCGACCGGGCGGCTGACCCGCTACGCGCCGCCCGCCGACAGCCGCCATGTGCGCGTCGACACCGGCGTCTACGAGGGCGGCGAGATCAGCATGTTCTACGATCCGATGATCGCCAAGCTGTGCTCGTGGGGCCATGACCGCAACAGCGCGATCGCCCATATGCGCGGCGCGCTGGACGAGTTCCACATCCGGGGCCTTAGCCACAACATCCCCTTCCTGGCCGCCCTGATGGCCAATCGGCGCTTCGTCGAGGGCCGCCTGACCACCAATTTCATCGCCGAGGAATTCGCCGACGGGTTCCACGCCGGCGATCTGCCGCACGATGATCCCGAACTGCTGGTGGCGGTGGCCGCCGCCGTGCATCGCCGCATCGCCGAGCGCGACACCCTCATCTCGGGCCAGCTTCCCGGCCACGGCGCGGTGGTCGGCGAAAGCTGGGTGGTGATGCTCGACGGCAAGCCGCATCCGGTGGTGGTCCGCCCCGCCGAAAAGGGCTACGCCGTGGTGGTGGCGGGCGGCGAGGCGATCACCGTGCGCACCGACTGGGTGATCGGCCAGCCGCTGTTCCGCGGCGTGGTCAACGAGCGGAGCGTCTGCATCCAGATCGACCGGGTCGGCGTCGGCTATCGCCTGCTGCATGCCGGCGCCCGCGCCGACGCGCTGGTCCTCACCCCGCCCGGCGCGCGGCTGGCGGCGCTGATGCCGCACAAGGCGCCACCCGACATGTCGCGCTTCCTGCTGTCGCCGATGCCCGGCCTGCTGGCCTCGGTGGCGGTGAGCGAGGGCCAGGAGGTCAAGGCCGGCGAGGCGCTCGCGGTGGTCGAGGCGATGAAGATGGAAAACATGCTGCGCGCCGAGCGCGACGCCACGATCGCAAAGATTCACACCAAGCCCGGCTCCAGCCTGGCGGTCGATCAGGTGATCCTGGAGTTCGCATGAAATCGGTGCGCGTCCGCATCCACGGCAAGGTGCAGGGCGTCTGGTTTCGAGGGTGGACGGTTGAGCAGGCGGGCCTGCTCGGCCTGTCCGGCTGGGTGCGCAACCGTCGCGACGGCACCGTCGAGGCGGTGTTCTTCGGCGACGACCAGCCGGTCGAGTCGATGCTGGCCCTGTGCCGGCGCGGCCCGCCCGCCGCCCTGGTGACCAAGCTCGAGGTCTCGCCCGACGCGCAGCCGGACCAGCCCGGCTTCCGGCAGATGCCGACCCTGTGACATGGCCCGCGCTCCCCTCAGTCTGCTGACCCTGGCCGAAAGCCACCTCGCGGCGGGTTACGCCGACGAGGCCGAGGCGCTGGCCGCCGACATCGCCGCCGGGCTGGGGCGCGGCCAGACGGGCGCCGCCTTGGGGCTGGCCGGGCGGTTGCGCGACGCCCGCC
>JADGAL010000187.1 GCA_015232025.1 Alphaproteobacteria bacterium | reverse complement strand
CCAGCCGTCGATGCGCTCGGCCAGTTCGGTCAGGCAATCGGGGTTGCGCAGGGTCGAGGTGTCGCCCAGCGCCTCGTCGTTCATCATGGCGGTCAGGAAGCGCCGCATATATTTGCCCGAGCGCGTCTCGGGGAAGGCTGGCACCGTCAGGATGTCGCCGGGCACCGCGACGGCGCCCTTTTCCTGGCGGACCAGTTCCTTCAGCCGGCGCTCGTCGTCGCCGGAAAGCGAGCGGCCCTGGGCGGGCAGCACGAAGGCCACCGGGGTCAGCCCCTTGTCGCGATGCGGCGCGCCGACCACGATGACGTTGCCGACCGGGCTGTCGGGATTGATCTGCTTGTCGCGCAGGATGGCGCCTTCGATCTCCTCGGTGCCCAGCCGGTGGCCCGAGACGTTGATCACGTCGTCCGAGCGGCCGTGCAGGCTGAAGCCGCCGTCCTCCCAACGCCGCGCGTAGTCGCCTTGCAGATAGGCCCACACCGGCCGCCCGGCCTCGTCGCGGAAGCGGCCGAAATAGGTCTTGGTCCAGCGCGCCGCGTCGCCCTTCCAGCCGGGTTCGCCGACATGCTCGGAATCGCCCCAGATGGTGCGCGCCAGATAGGGATAGGGGGCGGTGACGACGATCTCGCCCTTCTCCTCGATCTCGGCGGGGCGGAAGCGGGTGCGGCCCTCGGCGTCGGGCTCGCCCTCGCCGATCCACACGTCGCCCATCACCCAGGGCAGCGGGAAAGTGTGCGCGTCGGCCTTGAGGCGCTGGTCGGGGTTGCCGTAGGGGTGCGTCCAGACGATGCCGCCATGCTCGGTCGCCCAGTAGCTGTTGATGTATTGCGGCGTCATCAGCGCCATGCCGAAGGCCTGCACGGCGGGGCTGGTCGGCTCGGCGCAGAAGGTGGCGACGCGCAGCGACGTCATCGAGAACCGCGCCGCGTCGGCGCGGTTCTCGGGATGGGTCATCACGGTCTTCAGGAAGGTGACGCCGGCCTTGAAAATGGTCACGCCGTAGCGCTCGACGATGCTGGCGAAGCGGCCGGCGTTGGGGAACAGCGGCGCGCCCTCGGTGACGATGCCGGTGATCCGGGCGGTCAGCGAGGCGGTGATGAGATAGCTTTGCCCGGTGATCCAGCCGGGATCGGCGACCACGAAGATCACGTCGCGGCCGGGCCGCGCGTCGAACGACACCGTCATGGTGTGGGCCAGTCCGACGAGATAGCCGCCATGGACGTGAACCACCCCCTTGGGCTTGCCGGTCGAGCCCGAGGTGTAGATGATGAAAAGCGGAAACTCGGCGTCGAGGGGCAGGCAGGGCTCGGATTTCCACAGCGCCTCGGCCAGGGCGCGGTCGTTCAGGGCGCGCAGCGCGTCCATGTCGGCCAGTCCGGCGGCGCCCAGGATTTCGGTCTCGGCCTCGGCCAGCAGATCGTGCGCCCAGACGTCGCGGCCCTCGGTCCAGGCCATCTCGGGCAGGCCGGCGTGGCGGACCACCACCACCGTCTCGACCCGCCTTGGCGCCTCGGCCAAGGCCTCGGCGACGCTGGCGCGCAGATCGGCCGCCTCGTCGGGCGGCATGTCGCCCAGGGCGTCGAGCCCCTTGCCCAGCTCGCGCATCAGATCGGCGGGCGCCACGGTGATCTCGCCGGCCAGCCCCTCGCGCAAGGCGGTCATCAGGACGGCGGCCTGCGCCGCGCCGCATATCGCCGGCAAACGCGCCTCGGCCACCGCCAGGGCGACCGGCAGCGCCACGAAGCGGTCGAGCGCCGGGTCGGTGAAGGCCTCCTTGAACGGCACCATCTCGGCGTTGCGCGAGGCGCCGTCGGCGGTGATGACCACCCGCGCCCCGGCGTTCTCGATGCGGTCGGACAGCGTCTTGTCCGAGAACCCGCCGAACACGGCGGTGTAGATCACGCCCAGCCGCTTGGCGCCCTCGGTCCACACGATCTGGTCCAGGATGTTGGGCATGTTCAAGGCGATGCGGCAGCCCTTGCCCAGACCCAGGCGGCGCAGCGCGCGGGCCGCCAGAACCGAGCGGATCAGCAATTCGCGCCGGGTCAGCGCGATGTGGTGGACCGGGCCGCCGCGCCCGCCATTGGCGGCGACGTCCCAGCGGTCGCCCTCGTAGTGGTAGGCGATTTCGGCGCCGTGGCCCGCCAGGACGTGGCGGTCGACCTCGTTGAAGGCGGCGTTGGTCAGCCCGCCCGCGAACCAGCGCCAGAACGGCGCCTCCCGATCGTCGAGCGCCTTGTCCCATGGAGTCCAAGGGCCGTCGCGCGTCACCGGGGCGCCGGTGGCGGCGTCGAAGCCGCGCCACACGCCGTCATCGTCGCGGCTTAGCCAAGCGCCGCCGTCGAACCAATGGATGGTCCGGGCGGCGATATCGCCGTGGAAGGCGCCGGGATCGGTCAGGCAGGCCTCGCGCATCGCCCGCCAGGCGGCGCCGTCGCGGATCGGGTTCACCGTCACGTCGGTGGGCAGCGGCGGAACCGGAACGGCGTCCATGCGAAGGCCTCCTCGAATTGTCATGGGCGCCAGTGTGCCGAAATCGCGATGCGATTTCAGCCCTTTCGCGGCCGTGCCGCCATATTGCGCATCGCTGCGAAATGCCTCATGTTTAGGCGTTGCCTTGGGGGGAAACACGCCGATGAAGAATATGAGGATTTCGTGGCTGGTCCAATTGACCGGCGCGCTGGTCGTCCTGGGTGTGGCGGCGACGCTGTGGGCCGCCCTGTTGGCGATCGGCGAGTTGAAGGTGAACGGCCCGGTCTATCAGCGCATCGTGCGCGGCAAGGATCTGATCGCCGACATCCTGCCGCCGCCCAACTACGTGATCGAATCCTACCTGGTGTCGTCCTTGCTGCTGCTCGAGGGCGACCCCGCCGAGCGAAACGCCCTGGTCGAGCGGCTGGGCGCGCTGGAGGCCGAATACGGCGTCCGCAACACCTATTGGAAGGGCGAGCCGCTGCCCGACGGCATCAAGGCCGACTTCCTGGGCGAGTCCGACCGCCACGCGCGGGCCTTCTACGATCTGGCGCGGAGCAAGCTGATCCCGGCGATCCGGGCGGGCGACGCCGCCGCCGCGCGCGCCGCCTTCGACGCGATGACCGGCGCCTATCGCGGCCACCGCGCCGCCGTCGACAAGGTGGTGGCCGCCACCACCGCCATGAACCAGGAGGCCGAGACGCTGGCCGCCGAGCATGAAAGCCGCTTCCTGTTCACCCTGTGGCTGGTGGCCGGCGCGGTGCTGGCGGCGCTGGTCGCCGGTCTGGCGCTGTTGTTCCACGGCTCGGCGCGGCCGATCGCGCAGGTCACCGCCGCGATCACCCGGCTGGCCGACGGCGACGATTCGATCACCATCCCGCCGCATGACGGGACCAACGAAATCTCGCGCATGTGGGCGGCGATGGCGCGCCTGCGCGATTCGGTGGCGCAGGCCTTCCGGCTGAGGCAGATGGTCGACATCCAGCCGGCCCAGGTGATGCTGTGCGAGCCCGAGAACCTGACCATCACCTACGCCAACAAGGCGGCGCTCGACGTGCTGCGGCGGATGCAGGAGGGGCTGGGCATGAAGGCCGAAGAGGTGATCGGCTGCTCGGTGCTGAAGTTCCACCGCCGCCACGAGGGCGTGCTGAGCATCCTGAAGCACCCCGAAAAGATGCCCTACAAGGGCAAGTTCCAGATGGCCGGCGTGGTGATCGAGAATTACGTCAACGCCATCCGCGACCGCAACGGCGTCTATCAGGGCGCCATGCTGAACTGGGACGACATCACTCGCTACGTCAAAATGGCCGAGCAGTTCGAGGCCGAAGTGCGCGAGGTCTCGCGTCTGGTCAGCGCCGCCTCGAACGAGGTCAACGACGCGGCGCACGGCATGTCGGGCATGTCGCGCGAGGCCGGCGCGATGGGCGGCGCCGCGCTGGTCGCCTCGGAGCGGGCGGCGCAAGGGGTTTCGACCGTGGTCACGGCGGCCGAGCGGCTGACCCGCTCGATCAGCGGCGTGTCCGAGAAGGTGGCGCGCGCCAACCAGGCCGCCGCCAAGGCGACCGCCGAGGTGGACAACGCCGGGGAAAGCATCCGCGGCCTGGACGACGAGGCGCGCAAGATCGGCACCGTGTTGCAGATCATCGCCGACATCGCCAGCCAGACCAACCTGCTGGCGCTGAACGCCACCATCGAGGCGGCCCGCGCCGGCGAGGCCGGCAAGGGCTTCGCCGTGGTGGCCAACGAGGTCAAGCACCTCGCCAACCAGACCGCCAAGGCGACCGAGGAAATCCGTCAGCAGATCCAGGCCTTGCAGGGCGCCACCCACGCCGCCGTCGAGGTGGTCGCCTCGATCGGCCAAGCGGTCGCCGAGATCGGCGAGGTGGCCCACGAGATCGTCGGCGCGATCGACGAACAGAACGACGCCACCCGCGAAATCGCCGCCAGCGCCGACGAGGCCGCCCACGGCGCCACCGAGGTGCGCCACAACGTCACCCAGGTCAACCAAGGCGCCGGCGAGGTCAGCGCGATGGCCGAAACCCTGACCCGCTCGGCCGCCCTGATGACCGAAGAGGCCCACAAGCTGGACAGCGCGGTCGCCAACTTCTTGGACTATTTGAAAAACAGGTGAGCCGAGAACTTCGCCGATTTACGACGTGCGTCCCGAGCGCACCGGGCGGCGAATCGCCCGCACCCTTCGCCGTCATGCCCGTGCTTGACACGGGCATCCACCACGGAACCGCGTGGGACGGCCGGATCAAGTCCGGCCCTGATGCGGTTGATGCGCCGAGTCCGAGATAGGAAGGCGGGGCCGCGCTTTTCCGCCCCCCTCACGCCGCGGCGCGGTGGTCTCGCTGCTGGTCCAGGACCACCGTCTGGGCGTCGGGGAAGCCGTTGAAGCGGCCGGCCAGCACGGTGGAGTAGGCGCCCATCATGCCGATCTCGATCCAGTCGCCTTCCTCGATGTCGCCCGGCAGGTGGTAGGGGCCGTCCATCGAGTCGATGGAATCGCAGGTCGGGCCGAAGAACGAGAACGCCTGTGGGGCGCACCGCGAGCGGCCACTGGGGCGCAGCATGCGCACCGGATGGACGCCCGGCATCCACTTCAACTCGCTGAGCAGGCCGTAGTAACCATCGTTCAGGTGCAGCGCCTGGCCCTTGCGCAGTTCGACGCGGACCAGCACCGAGGCCGAGGGGGCGACCAGCACGCGTCCCGGCTCGCACTGGAAGCGGCCGTCGAAACGCGGGAACCAGCGGTCCATGGCGCGACGGCCGGCCGCCACGCAGGACGCGAAGTCGGGTTCGACGCCGCGATACGGGGCGGGATAGCCGCCGCCGATGTCGATCACCGAGGGCTCGATCCCGGCGCGCGCCGCGGCGCGGCAGGCGATGTCGGTGGCCATCTCCCAGGACGCGGCGCTTTCGCACTGCGAGCCGACGTGGAAGGTCACGCCCGGCCGGTAGCCCTGGGCGGCGGCCAGGGACAGAAGGCGCGCCGCCTCGTCCTCGTCGCAGCCGAACTTGCCGTCCAGCGCGAACTTGGCGTGGTCGTTGGGCACCGCGATGCGCAGCACCGGCACCACGGCGGGATCGCGCTTGGTCGATTCGGCGATCTTGTCGAGTTCGCGCTCGCAATCGAAGGCGAAGTCGCGCACGCCCAGCGCATGGGCCTCGACGATATGCGCCGCCGCCTTGACGGGGTTCATGAAGTGCAGCACGCCCTCGGGGAACTGCTCGCGAAGGGCGCGCACCTCGTGGATCGAGGCGACGTCCCAATGGCGAATGCCGCCATCGGCCAAGGCGCGCAGCACCTCGGGCCGGTCGCAGACCTTGACGGCGTAGGCGACGATGCCCGGAAACGCGCGCAAAGCGGCGGCCGCCGCGAAGCGGGCCTTGTCGCCGTCGAGGAGCAGAAGGGGATCGGTCGGACGGGACGCGCGAACGATCGCATCGGCGCCCAGGAAACGATTGGTCATGGTTGCCCTCACACGGAGATGGGGGTAACCCGCCTCGCCTCTGCCGTGCGTCAAGCCGTGCTTTGGTCTGTTGGGATGCCGCTCAATATGGAGATTTCCCCCCCCCTGTCAAATGAAAATCGGGGGCGTGGCCCAGAACCGGCGCCGGCCGGTCGGCTTCGACCAGCAGTCGGAACACCGAGCCGCGCCCCACACGGGACGATACCGAGACCCGATGACCCAGCATTCGCGACATCCGCCACACCACCGACAGCCCCAGCCCCAGCCCCAAGGCGCGGTCGCGCTCGTCGTTTTCGACTTGGTAAAAGTCCTCGAAGATATCGGCGAGCTTGTCGGCGGGGATGCCGATTCCGCTATCCCAGACCTCGACCGACCAAGCGCCGTCGCGCCGCCGGATGCCGGCCAGCACGCCGCCCGAACGGGTGTAGCGAATGGCGTTCAGCAACAGGTTGCGCAGCATCCGCTCAAGCAGGACCGGATCGCTGCGGCACATCGCGTCGGGCGCGCCGGCCAGTCGCAGGGTCAGCCCCGCGGCCTGGGCCTGCCCCTCGAATTCGCGCATCAGACGGGCCAGCAGCGGCGCCAGCGACACCCGTCCCTTCTCGACGCGCACCACGCCGGCCTCCAGGGTCGAGATGTCGAGCAGCGCGGTCAGCAGGCTTTCGCCGGCCGCCATCGCCTCGCCCAGCTTGATGGTGATCGGCTCCTCGGGCCGGCCGGCCAGCCGCGCCCGCAACAGATCGTGGAACAGCCGCATGGCCTGGAACGGCTGGCGAAGATCGTGGCTGGCGGCGGCCAGAAAGCGCGACTTGGCCTGGTTGGCCCGTTCCGCCAGGCGGCGCGCCTCTTCGGCTTCGAGGCGGGCTTGCTCGGCGAGCGTCGCCA
>JADGAL010000186.1 GCA_015232025.1 Alphaproteobacteria bacterium | reverse complement strand
GCGAATCCCATGTCGCGCTGGATGTCGGCGATGCTGCCCTTCGCCACGCCGGCCATCGCCAACGCCTTCCACGTCCAGATCGCGCCCCTGGGGCTGGCCTGGATGCTGTGGACGGTGTGGCGGCGGGCGGGCGATGGTCAGCCAGCGGCGCGCTCTTGTCACTGAAATGCGACTGACACGCAAACGCGTTTCGGGCTATCATCACCGAGAGTTCGGAAGGGAGCGGCGCATCATGTCTGTATGTCTCTGCCACGGTTTGAACACCCGCGACGTCAAGGACGCCGTCGCCCAGGGCGCCCGCGATGCTGGCGAGGTGTTCGACCATTTCCTGGTCAAGCCGCGCTGCGGCCGTTGCGTCGGCACCATGTGCGACATGGTCGCGGCCGAGTGCGATCGGGACGGCGCGCCGATGATGGTGGCGGCGGAGTGAACGTGCTACGATCGAATAGTAAGGTGGAGTTTGGCCGATGTTCGATCGCGAAAAATTCAAGGAACTGACGCTATATATCTGTTGGCGCGCGGGCGGCAGCTTTCCGAAACTTGGCGCGCAACGGCTGGGCGCCACAAAACTCAATAAGATTTTGTGGTATTCCGATGTCCTGAGCTATTCTGAACTGGGCAAGCCGGTCACGGACGCCGTCTACGTCAAAAGGCAATTCGGTCCCGTGCCGAAGGAAATCATGCCGATCCGCAAGGAACTCGAAGCCGAAGGCGCCTTGGTCTCCAGGCAGGAGGACTTCTTCGGCAAGCAGCAGACCCAGTTCTTCGCTTTGCGCAAACCAAAATTGGTTCGGTTCACGGCCGACGAAATCAGCCTGATCGACAGCATCATCGAATGGGTGTGCGACGAGCACTCGGCCGCCTCGATCAGCGCCACCAGCCATGATCGCATCTGGGATGCCGCCGAGATCGGCGAGGAGCTACCCCTGTTCACCATATTCGCCTCGCAGGCCGGCGAGGTGACCGAAGACGACATGGCTTGGGCCACCGATCTCGCCGAGCGGGAAGGGCTCGGGGGGGCGAATTGATGGCGAGGCGCGCCGTCACGGACAACGCACCCAACCTCCAGCAAGAGATCACAAAAGCGTGCCAAGCTCATCCACGCTTTCGGAAGGCCTACGATGCCGCCCTGTGGTACATTGAGCGCGTGGAAGACCTGAATGCGGTAACCGTCCGAGTCGGAACGACCGCCATGCGGGTCTACAAACAAGCCGCGACGGGGTCCGCTCCGGCAATCACTCTGGTCCTGCTGATCAACAAGAACGGCGATGTCGAGGTAAGGGGCGCCCGTTGAGTCGAGGCGAGCACGCCCCACCCATTCAAACCCCGTAGAACCCCCGATACCATTCCACGAACTTCGGAATGCCCTCGTCGATGCCGGTGCGGGGCGCGAATCCCATGTCGCGCTGGATGTCGGCGATGTCGGCGTAGGTTTCCTTGACGTCGCCGGGCTGCATCGGTTCGAAGCGGATGTTGGCCTTGCGGCCCAGGGTCGACTCGATCAGGGCGATGAAGCGCATCAGCGGCTCGGCGCGGTGGTTGCCGATGTTGTAGATTCGGGCCGGCGGCGCCTTGCCCTGGTCGGCGGGCGCGCGGTCGAGCACCGCGATCACCCCGTCCACGATGTCGTCGATATAGGTGAAGTCGCGCCGCATGTCGCCGTCGTTGAAGACGCGGATCGGCTGGCTCTCCAGGATCGCCTTGACGAACATGAAATAGGCCATGTCCGGCCGGCCCCACGGGCCGTAGACGGTGAAGAAGCGCAAGGCCGTGGTGGGGATGCGCCACAGGTGGCTGTAGGTGTGGCACATCAACTCGCCAGCCTTCTTGGTGGCGGCGTAGATCGACACCGGATGATCGACGCGGTCGTCGACCGAGAACGGCAGCTTGGTGTTGGCGCCATAGACCGACGATGACGAGGCGTGGACGAAGTGCTCGAAGCCGGGCAGCCGGCGCGCGGCCTCCAGCAGCACCAACAGCCCCTCGACGTTGGAATGGACATAGGCGTGGGGGTTGATCAGCGAATAGCGGACTCCGGCCTGGGCCGCCAGATTGACGATCCGACGGATGCCCGGATGGGCCTCGACCAAGGCCGCGATGGCCTCGCGGTCGGCGATGTCGCCCTCGACGAAGGTGAAGCCGGAATGGGGTTGTAAAATGTCCAGGCGGGCCCGCTTCAAGGCCGGGTCGTAATAGTCGTCGAGGACGTCGATGCCGACCACCTCGTCGCCGCGCTCGAGCAGGCGCCGCGCCGTGTGGAACCCGATGAAGCCGGCGGCGCCGGTGACCAAGACCTTCATGAATCCGCTCCCTGGCTGATGCCCTCGGGTATAGCGCGACACGACGATGATTGCGACCCTGACGGTTGGGCAAGAGCGTTGCGCCAACGCGCCCGGCGCGGCACGAAGCTTTCTTTTTGGCGCGCCCACGTTGCCGGATGGCGGTGGCGGGACTACCTTTTCCCTCGAAGCGCCCCCTCGGAGGGGCGGGGAGGAAAACGGATGAGCGTCGCCGCCGTCACCCTGGATGACAAATACGTCGTCGAATCCGGCCATGTTTTCCTGAACGGCACCCAGGCGCTGGTCCGCCTGCCGCTGCTGCAATGGGCTCGCGACGCCGCCAACGGCCTGAACACCGCCGGCTTCGTGTCGGGCTATCGCGGCTCGCCGCTGGGCGGCCTGGACAAGGAGTTGTGGCACGCCAAGCGCTTCCTGGAGACGCGAAACATCCGCTTCCAGCCCGGCGTCAACGAGGATCTGGCCGCCACCGCCGTGTGGGGCACCCAGCAGGTCGGGCTGTTTCCCGGCGCGCGCCACGACGGCGTGTTCGCCCTGTGGTACGGCAAGGGGCCGGGCGTCGATCGCTCGGGCGACGTGTTCAAGCACGGCAACATGGCCGGCACGTCGCGGCATGGCGGCGTGCTGCTGCTGGCCGGCGACGATCACGGCGCCAAGTCCTCGACGGTGGCGCATCAAAGCGAATACGCCTTCATGGACGCCCAGATTCCGGTGCTCAACCCGGCCGGATTGCAGGAGCTTATCGATTACGGACTGATCGGCTGGGCGATGTCGCGCTATTCGGGCTGCTGGGTGGCGATGAAGGCCATATCCGAGACGGTGGAAAGCTCGGGCACGGTCGACGCCGATCCGTTCCGGCTGAACCTGGTGGCGCCCACCGACTTCGACCTGCCGCCGGGCGGGCCGCACATCCGCTGGCCCGACTCGCCGCGCGAGCAGGAATTGCGGCTGATGCGCCACAAGATCTACGCGGCGCTGGCCTTCGCGCGGGCCAACCGGCTGGACCGCACCATCATCGACAGCCCCGAGCCGCGCTTCGGCATCGTCACCACCGGCAAGAGTTATCTCGACGTGCGCCAAGCGCTCGACGATCTGGGCATCGACGAGGCCCACGCCGCCGAGATCGGCCTTCGTCTCTACAAGGTCGGCATGAGCTGGCCGCTGGAGCGCGAGGGCGTGCGCCATTTCGCCGAGGGTCTGGACGAGATCCTGGTGGTCGAGGAAAAGCGCGCGGTCATCGAAAACCAGCTCAAGGAGCAGCTTTACAACTGGCGCGAAGACGTCCGGCCGCGCGTCGTGGGCAAGTTCGACGAGGAGCGCAACTGGGTGCTGCCCTCGGCCGGCGAGTTGACCCCGGCCGGCATCGCCCGCGTGATCGCCGCGCGCATCGACCGCTTCTACACCAGCCCGCGCATCAAGGAGCGTCTGGCCTTCCTGGAGGCCAAGGAAAGCGCCCTGTCCAAGGCGACCGCCACGCTGACCCGCATCCCCTTCTACTGCGCCGGCTGCCCGCACAACACCTCGACGGTGGTGCCCGAGGGCAGCCGCGGGCTGGCCGGCATCGGCTGCCATTACATGGTCACCTGGATGGACCGCGACACCCAGACCTTCACCCACATGGGTGGCGAGGGCGCCTCGTGGATCGGACAGGCGCCGTTCACCGACACCCCGCACGTCTTCCAGAATCTGGGCGACGGCACCTATTACCATTCCGGCCTGCTGGCGATCCGCGCCGCGGTGGCCGCCCGCGTCAACATCACCTACAAGATCCTGTTCAACGACGCCGTGGCGATGACCGGCGGCCAGCCGGTCGACGGGCCGTTGAGCGTGCCGCTGATCACCCAGCAACTGCGCGGCGAGGGCATCGAGCGCATCGCGGTGGTCTCGGACGAGCCCGACAAATACCCGCTGGGCGCCGGCTTCGTCGCGGGCGTCACCTTCCATCACCGCGACGACCTGGACGCCGTGCAGCGGGATTTGCGCGCGTGGCCGGGCGTCTCGGTCTTGATCTACGACCAGACCTGCGCCGCCGAGAAGCGTCGGCGCCGCAAGCGCGGCAAGATGCCCGACCCGCCGAAGCGCGTCTTCATCAACGAGGCGGTGTGCGAGGGCTGCGGCGATTGCGGCGAAGTCTCGAACTGCGTCGCCATCGCGCCGGTCGAGACCGAGTTCGGCCGCAAGCGGATGATCGACCAGTCGGCCTGCAACAAGGACTTCTCGTGCCTGAAGGGCTTCTGCCCCAGCTTCGTCACCGTGCATGGCGCCGCGCCGCGCAAGCGGTCGGGCGTCAAGGCCGGCTCCGAGTCCCTTCCCACCCCCGCCTTGCCCGCCGCCAACCATCCCTGGAGCATCGTGGTGACCGGCATCGGCGGCACCGGGGTGGTGACGATCGGCGCCTTGCTGGGCATGGCCGCCCATCTCGAGGGCAAGGGTTGTTCGGTGCTCGACATGACCGGGCTGGCCCAGAAGAACGGCGCCGTGCTGACCCATCTGCGGATCGCCGACGATCCATCGCAGATCCACGCGGTGCGGATCGCGGCGGGCGGCGCCGATCTGATCCTGGGCTGCGACATGGTGGTGGCGGCCAGTGGCGACGCCCTGGCCAAGGCGCGCGGCGAGATCACCCAGGCCGTCGTCAACACCCATGAATCGATGACCGCGGCCTTCACCCACCAGCCCGACCTGCCCTTCCCCGTTCAGGACATGCGCAAGGCGATCGAGGACACCACCGCGCGGTCGCATTTCGTCGACGCCACCGCGCTGGCCACCGAATTGATGGGCGATTCGATCGCCACCAACATGTTCATGGTGGGCTTCGCTTGGCAAAAGGGCCTGATCCCGCTGTCCGAGGAGGCCATCCTAAAGGCCATCGAGTTGAACGGCGCGGCGATCGCCTTCAACGCCCAGGCCTTCGCGTGGGGCCGCCGCGCCGCCCATGATTTGGCCGCCGTCGAGGCGATCGCCACGCCCCGCCCGCCTGCGGCCTTGTCGCGAACGCTCGACGAATTGATCGAACGCCGCGCCGCTCAATTGGAGGGATGGCAAGACGCGGCCTGGGCCGAACGCTACCGCGCCGACATAGGTCGGGTCCGCGAGGCCGAACGGCGCTTAAGTGGCGAGGATCTGACCAAGGCGGCCGCCTTGGCGCTGCACAAGCTGATGAGCTACAAGGACGAGTACGAGGTGGCGCGCCTTTATACCGACGGCGGCTTCCAGAAGGCGCTGGCCGAGCGGTTCGAGGACGGCGGCCGCCTGGAATTCCACCTCGCCCCGCCTTTGCTCGCCCGCCGCGACGAATCGAGCGGCCATTTGCTCAAATCCAGCTTCGGCCCATGGATGATGGGCGCCTTCCGCCTGTTGGCCCGGCTGAAGGGTCTGCGCGGCACCCCGTTCGACCCGTTCGGCTGGACGGACGAGCGGCGCATGGAACGCCGCCTGATCGACGAGTACCGGGCGGCGCTCGACGAAGTGCTGTCCGGGCTGACCGCCGCCAATCACGCCTTGGCCGTCGAGATCGCCGCGCTGCCCTCGACGATGCGGGGCTTCGGCCACGTCAAGGCGGCCAATGTCGCCAAGGCGAAGGCGCGGGAACGCGATTTGATGGCCCGGTTCCGCAACCCCGCGGATGCTCGCTGCGAAGCGGCGGAGTGAGTTCTGCAATTAGTTACCATCCGTTCACAAACGCTTGGGATGACGTGATTTACGAAATCGGCGGGACGTGGTATGACCTTTGTGCAATGCAGCACAAAGGGAACGATCGTGACTCTTGGCGACATCGATATCGGCACGAAGCTCCGTCTGATCGTCATCGTGGCGGTGCTTGGCATCGCCGCCGTGGTGGGCGGCAATCTGGTCCAGTTGCGCGGGCAGTTGCTTGAGGATCGACAAGCCAAGACCAGGGATCTGGTCGACGCCGCCCACACGCTGATCGCCCATTACCACGCCCAGGAGACGGCGGGCGCCATGACCCGCGACGACGCGCGCAAGGCGGCGCTCGAAGCGGTGCGCGCGCTGCGCTACCAGGGTGGCGAGTACTTTTTCGTGATCGACGGCAAGGCCACCATGCTGATGCACCCGATCAAGCCCGAACTGGAGGGCAAGGACCTCTCGGGCCTGAAGGACCAGCGCGGCAGCCTGTTCTTCCAGGAGATGGTCGAGCGTCTGCGCTCGTCCGAGGGCGGCGGCACCGTCTTCTATTATTGGCCGAAGCCCGGCTTCGAAGACCCGGTGCGCAAGGTCAGCACCATCCGCCTGTTCGCGCCGTGGGGCTGGGGCGTCTCGACCGGCGTCTATCTCGACGACGTGGACGCGATCTTCTGGAACCGCGCCACTCTGTACGGCGCGGTGTTCCTGCTGGCCAGCGGATTGGTCGTGCTGTCCGCCACGATCATCGGCCGTGACGTGGCGCGGCCATTGGCCGCCATCACCGACGCCATGAAACGCTTGGCCGGGGGCGACACCGGGATCGTCGTCGAGGGCCACGGCCGCAAGGACGAGATCGGCGCGCTGGCGACCGCGCTCGAGGTGTTCCGCGACAACGCCATCGAGCGCGAGCGGA
>JADGAL010000185.1:4623-6930 GCA_015232025.1 Alphaproteobacteria bacterium | reverse complement strand
GGATCTCGTCCCGCCGCGCCGCCGCCATTCCGGCGAAGTTGGGAATCTCGCGGGCGATCATGCCGGCTAGGCGCGCCGCCGCCGCGTCGAGGCTGGCGGGCCGCACCCGCCACTGTCGCCGCACCGAGGCCCAGGCGATGGGTGCGGCATGGGCGCAGACGTCCGCGACGACGGAATCGATGGCGACCGGCCACGGCCCGCACACTACCCATAGCCCCTCCTCGCCCAGCCGTGAGACGGTGTTGCGGCCGTGGCGGAACAGTTGGCGGCCCTTGGCGTCGGGGCCGCCCAGGGCGACGGCGTCCATCCGGGGTGGCCCCTCGAACAGCAACGCGGTCAGCCACAGTTCGGAACGCAGCCAAGCCGTCGCGCCGGCCACATCGTCCACCGGGCAGGCCACGCCGTCGATGGTCAGGAATGAAACCACGATGCCTCCAGTCGCTCGCCCGGCCCCTCCTCGAGTTTCCGCAGGCGCGCGTACTCGGCGCGGGCCAGCCTTTCCAGATCCTCCCGCGGCCGGCCCTCGCCGTCGCTCCAGAGATTGGCCCGGCCCCAGGTTCCGCGCGGTCCCCAGGGCAACACCCCGGCCAAGTAGCAGTCCAGAAAGGCATCCTCGACCTCCTCGGCCGAAAGGTCGTCGTAGCGCAGGGTCGCCCGCACTCCGGAATAGAGCCGGAGATCCTGCCGCCGCACCAGTCCGCGGGTCCCCAGATCCGAAAACAGCGCCGTCCCGGGCACCGGAATGAGAAGGGTCGAGACGGTGACCACGCCATCATCGACGAAACGCCCGATCTCCTCCCGCTTGCGCGCCAGCGAGGCTCGATCCTCGCCGATCTCGCCGATCAGGAACGAGGCGGTAGGCAGCATGCCTTGGTCGCGCACCATCCGGCAGGCCGCCCGGCAGTCGCCGACGCCGATCCGCTTGCCGTAGGCGCGCAGCCGGTCGGGGTCGGGAGTCTCCCCTCCGATCCAGACCATTCGACAGCCGGCGGCCCGCATCAGCGGCAGCATTTCGGGATTGGCGAGAACCCGGTCCGCATGGGCGAAGCACCACCAGCGGATCCCCAGGTCCTCGGCGATCAGACGGCGGCTGAAATCCTCGGCGCGGTCGCCGACGGTGAGGGTGTCGTCCCACACCGACCATTCGGTAACTCCGTAATGCCGAACCCCCCGGCGGATCTCGGCGATGACCGGGCCGAGGGGCCTCGGCGTGTAACGATGGCCGAAACTCACCGGTGTGGCGCAGAACGAGCAGCGATATGGGCACCCCGTCGCGGTGAGCGCCGGCAGAACGGGCCGGACGCCGCCACCCTCGGTCAGATGCAAGTCCCGGTCGATCCCGTAATGCAGCGGTCCCGGCCGCAGGAACGCGAGCCCGTCCAGCGCCGAGGCCGCAGTGAAGCCCGCTTGGTCCGCCGTGACATGCAACTCGGCCAAGAGATCATCCGGCCCGGTCACCAGTCGGTTGGCCTCGGGGCAGAGCGGCCCCAACACCCGGGGGAATATCCCGGCGAGATACCCGCCGAGCCCCAACCGCACTCTGGGCAGGCGCCGCCGGACGGCCCGGCACAGGGCGATATCGTAGGGCGCCGCCGAGACGCCCATGAAAACGTGCAGATGAATCTCCGGGAACGCACCGACCACCACCAGATCGGGCCGCCACTCGGCCAGCCGGTCCGCAGCGACCTCGGCGTCGTCACGGCTCGCCTGAAAATCGAAGACCGCCACCTCGCATCCCAGCCCTGTCAACCACGCCGCCGCTCGACACAGCCCGAGGGGCGGCGAACTCATCCCCTGAGCGTAATAGAACCACGAAAGCCCGTGGTTGTGGCTGTTGGCGAGGGCGACCCTGCGCGGTGATGCGGCCATTTGTGCAAATAATTGTGAAAGGACAATCTCTTTTCCGACGCGCCCGCATCGATGTCAACGCCTTTTGAGCGACAAACGTGTTCAAACTACCCGCGCATCCCGCAGACGCTCCGAGACCTCGTCCAGCACGGCGGCGATTTCATAATCAGCCATGCCGCACGCCCTCTCGCGCGATCCGCGCTCCGATCGAGCGCAGGCAGCCCCGGCGCGATGCAGCGCGACGGCTTCCCAGCCCTCGTCGAACACCAGGGCCGCCGAAATGGCCCTTCTCGGTCGTGGTGACCCTCCCGTGCTGGGCCACAGCCGCGCCGCGTTCGTCGAGTTCGTCACCGACGAGCGGCTGGAAACGCTGATCGCCTGCCACCAGGAGACTTCGTGTTTTTCGGTGGCGTGCCGCGCACGGTCGGCTACTACGACAACATGCGCACGGGCGTGGCC
>JADGAL010000185.1:0-4596 GCA_015232025.1 Alphaproteobacteria bacterium | reverse complement strand
GCTCCGGCCATCATCGATTTCAGCCGGCGTTCCGCGACTTCGCCCACCACGCCGGCTTCGTGCCCCGCCTGTGCCGGCCGTGCCAGTCGCTCAACGTGGTCACCGCGAATGGCGGCGTGCGAACCAAGGGTGAGTTGTGGGCTCTGGCTGCCCGGACGAGCAACGCGAATCCCCTGCTGATGACCGATCACCCCTGCGTCTCGTCCTCCGCCCGCAGCCCGTCGAGGACGGACGAGTCCGCAAGGGCCTGGAGAGTGGTGGCCAGGATGAGGGAGTCCTCGTAATCCAGCGGCTCGCGCAGGGCCTCGGCATTCCGGACGCCTTCGAGCACCTGACGCAGGGCGAGGACCAACGCGGTTTTGCCGTGCTGAATCTGGTCCTCCAGTTCCCCCTCCAGCGCCGGCCGCTGGGCGGGATCGGCGAGGGCCTGGAGGACGGCGGTGATCAGCGGCGCGAAACGACGCGCGGTATCGCGGGCGACGGGCGTCGCGGCGAATCTTTGTCGCGCCTCGCGCCGATAATCCCGCGCCGCATCGCCACGGCCATCTCGCTCGGCGATATCGGCGAGGATCGTGTATGCTTTCCAAATGTGCGCCGCGGCCGGATCGAGGGTTTTCTGGGCGTCGAGCGCCTGTTCGGCGCAAGCGCGGGCATCGGCGAGTCGGCCGGGCTGGCCGCGCAGCAGATCGGCTAGATTGGTGAGTGTACGAGCGGTGCCGACCAGGTCGCCGCCGTCCTTGAAGGCGATCAACGCCTTGCGATACCAGCCCTCGGCCGCGGTGGCTTGGCCGGTGCCCGCCAGGAGCATGGCCAAATGATTCCAGGTTCCCGCGGATGCCAGCGGCCGGCCCAGAGCTTCGTTGATCTGGGCCGACTCGCGATAGGCGGATTCGGCGTCGGTCCAGCGTTTCGCCTCCTGCAGCGTCAGGCCGAGCAGGTGCCAATAGGTCGCCTCGAGTGCGGGCTCCCCAAGGGCTTGAAAAGCGGCTACGGCGGTGCGATAGCGGCGTTCCGCCTGTGGCAGATCCTTTCGAAACAGGGCCAGGGTGCCAAGTTGTCCCTCGACCACCGCCACACCCTGGGTGTCGCCCATCTCTTCGGCTGAGGCAAGTGCGGCCTGGTAGCATGTTTCGGCTTCCGAAAACTCGCCATTTTGACGCAGGGTGTCGCCAAGATCCGTTTGCATGGTGCTGATCAACCGCCGCACCTGGAGCGACGGCTTGAGCGTAGCGGCCTGGCTCAGCGCCTCGCGGAGGATGGCCGACGGCGCCGTCGTCTGTCCTTGTTCCTTCAGGCACCGCGCAAGCCGCAGCAGGGTGGCGCAACGACTGACACTGGGTGTTGGGGCAAGCTGGCCGAGGATGGCGCGAAACACCTCTGCCGCCTCGGCCAAGCGTCCGGCGCCATATAGCGCTTCCCCATCGGCGCCACGGCTCAAGATCCAGTTCTCCGATCCGGGCGGACCGGCGGCGGCCTGGGCCTGGGCCAGCAACCGCGCGCGGTCACGGCCAAGACCGAACGCGCCGAGGAAGCGAGCCACGTTATCGACGAAGCCGACCGCCCCAGGCTCCGCCGCCGCTAGCGCTCCCTCTACCGCCGCCAGCAAGTTGGGCAATTCGCGTCGGGCGACGACGCGGACGACATGCACCTCCGCCGTGCCCTCCATGGCGTAGAGTTCTCCCGATAGCGCGTCATAGTGCGCGCGATGGCGGGCGGCGAGGTCGGATCGCTCCTCGGTGGAAAGGCGGGACCACAGGGCCGGGGCCAGCGTGGGATGGAAGCGCACGAACGAATGTTTCACCCCCGGCAAGGACTCCCGCGTCAGCAGCGAGGTCTCTATTAGGTCATCGCGTAGAGCCGCCCATTGCTCCGGCGGCAGTTCGGTCACGTTCAGCACCGAATTCTCGAACGCCCCACCTTGGAACACGCCAAGGCTGGGCAGCAGATGGCGCAGCTTCGGATCGAGGCGGTCGAGCGACAACGCCAGGGAGGCTCGCAACTCATCCGACTCCGTGTGGAGCAGTTCCTCCAGCCGCGTGCCCAGTTCGGCCGCGCCACGGTGTTTTAGCTGGGCCGCAAGCAGTCGAATAGACAGCGGATGGAACTTGACCAAGGCGAACAGGCGCAACAAATCCTCACGGTCGGGCGGCCGGCGGGTGGGCTTCTCGCCCAGGCGCATCAGCGTGTCGAACCAGGCCAGGGCGTCGTTCGCCGCCAATCCATCCAGGGGGCGGCCACGGGCCAGCGTGCAGAGTGCGACGGGATAGTCGGCGCGCCTCGGATCGGGGCTGCGGGTGGTGATCAGCACTCGGCTGGCGCCAGCATCGGACCATGGCACCGCCGCATCCAGTATTTTGTCCAGCGGCTCGCGGTCGAGGGATTCCAGGTTGTCGAGGATCAGCAGGGTGGGTGTGGCGGCGAGCGCCCTTGTGGCGGCGTCCCCGTCGATCAGGCTTTCGTTCAGCACCGTCGCCATGGTGCTCACCGCCAAGTCGACCGGGTCGAGGCCTTGAAAATTGGCGTAGGAGACAAAGCATACGCGCTGGAACAAGCCGGTGCGATGCAACCAGCGGCCCGCCTCCTGCGCCAGGAAGGTTTTTCCTTGGCCGCCAAAGCCATGCACCACCAAGCGCCTGACTCCGGCGGCGAGGCGGTGCTCGATCTGCCACAGCTCACGGGTTCGGCCAACAAATCCGGCCTCCGGCAATGCCGGCAGATTGCTCCAGGCCTGTGGCGGCGGGGGCGCGATCTCGGTCTTTGTCAGCAGGGCGCCGCCGTCACCACCTTGGTAGAGCGCCGGTAGGAACCAGTCCCGCAGGTGTAGGGTGACGCGTTCACCGCCGCGCTGCCGCTCGACGCGCCCAGAGTGATCGTGGAGATCCTGACGGGCGCTGTCGAGGGCAAGTCCGATGGACATGCCCTCGGCGAGATGTCGGTACAGGGCTCCGAACAGGGCCTTGGTGGTGGACACCAGCACGGAATGAGTCATGGCCAGCACCGAAGGCAGGCCAGCTCCAGTCAGGCCGGCGGCGACACCACCCATGGGATCGTCGCCACCCACAACGGCCGACTCGCAGGCCGACAGCACCACCAGGGCCACCCGCTTGCGCCGCAGGATGTCTCCCAACGCGGCCGCCGAAACCAGATGGCTGTTGCCGTGGGCGGTTTCGAACAACAGATAGCCTTGATGTGCTTCCCCCACGCGGCCATCGACATCGAAAGCGCCGTGGCCGTCGAAATGAAGGATGTCTACCGGTGTCCGAGTTGCATCGCCCAGCCGTCCGACCAGGGCGCTCAGGGTGGCTGGGCGCAGGAACTCCACCGATATGCGGCCGGGGGCGTGGGCGTCGATGGCGTCCATCACCGCCTGAGCGTCGGCGCGGGGATCCAGGAAGTCGGCATCCTTGGGCCGGCTGATTACGAACAGCAGGTGAAGTCCGTCCTTGGCGCGGATGTCGTGGGGCTTGATGGCATCCGCCAGACGGCGGCGGACGGACACCCGCGGGTCTTCCAAGAACAGGAAGTTGCGGGTCAGCGGATCGCGCAACAGTTCCCAGGGTTGGGCCAGCACCGCGGGATGGTTGCTGCTGATCGTGACCAGCCGACCGGGATTGGGCATCTCACGGAACCGGTCCATCAGCCCGCAAGCCTTGGCGCCCGTGAACACGGCCTGGAAAAGAGCGTCGCCCCATTCGTCCAGCCGGCCGACGATGGTCGCCGCCCGCGCATCGTCCACGTCGGTGGTGTAGCCGGTCGGATAGACCTCCAAATACCAATGCAGATCCTGCTGCGCCGTCTCATCCAGCGGGCCAGCGAAAGGCTGTGGATCCGCTTCGTCCAATTGGCGCTCGGAGTCGAGCAGATGCACCGACACCCGATCCGGGCTGGAAAAATTCAGGTTCAGTTCCAGGGACATGGGTCACTCCCCGTGGCAGAACGCGTCCACGCCCAGGTACAGAAGATAGGTCGCAACGGCGACCGTCACCGCGGTGAGTGGGCCGCCGGTCAAGCCCATCGCCATCAGGACGCCGCTTATGGTTCTCACCGCGGTCTTGGGATCCACGTCCCTCCACTTGCTCCATTGCTGATAGACGATGCCGCCTTCGTGGCAGATGTCGTTGCGCGCCGCCTGCCGGAAGCGTTCCAGGAAGGTCGGGGCGTCCTCGCCGGTGGCTTGGGAGATGACGCGAAGCTGCGGCTGCTCGCCGTCGCCGTCGCCGCCCAGCGATTTGGTAAAAGCGGCGGCCGGGCGGCGCAAGGCCTCCAGTTGCCGTTCCACCTCGAGCGCCATCGTTTCGATCTGGTCTTCCGTGAACGGGTCCATCGCGCGCGTCTCCCAGGGTGCTGTTCCCGCACTCCGGGAACGTTGGAAGAATGTGGGTCGAATCGTGACCGCCGGCAATCCTGATCACTCGCGCAACCGACCTGCCGTGGACGGAGCCCGTCGCGTGCGCTGACCATTTCCTCGACGCCGAGGGCGGATTCGCGCGAGGGCGCCTGCTGTCGCGGGCCGGCGCCCTGGGCTGCGGCCCGACGAGCGGCACCCTCGTCTTCACCGGTCAGCCGCAAAACCGCGACAGCAAGAATGCGAAGGCG
>JADGAL010000184.1 GCA_015232025.1 Alphaproteobacteria bacterium | reverse complement strand
GCTGTGCGGCCCGGCGCCGGGCGATCCGGCGGTGTTCGGCGATGCCGCCGGGCTGGTCCAATCCTTCGCGCTGGCCCGGCTGCGCCTGGGCGACGACGATCAGCCGCAAGGTCTGCTGGCGCTGGGGTCGCGGGGCGAGCGCACCTTCGTGGCGGGACAGGCCACCGATCTTCTTTCCTTCCTGGCCCGCGTGGTCGAGCAGGCGGTGCGGCGGTGGGTGTCGGCGGGCTGATCGCCTTCGCGGGCGACGCCGGCCTGCGCGACGCCGTCGAGGGCTGGCGCGGCTGGCTGGACGACGAGCGCCGCGCCTCGGCCCATACCCTGGACGGCTATTCCCGCGACTTGGCGGGCTTTCTCGCCTTCCTGCGCGAGCATCTGGGAGAGGAGCCCGGACTGGCCGCGCTGGGCTCCCTGAGCCCGGCCGATTTCCGCGCCTTCATGGCCCGGCGGAGCGGCGAGGGGGTGTCGCGTAGCTCCCTGGCGCGCTGCATGTCGTCGCTGCGCAGCTTCTTTCGTTGGCTCGACCGGGGGGGCAAGGTCCACAACCCGGCCCTGACGGCGGTGCGCTCGCCGCGCCCGCCGCGCTCGGTGCCCAAACCGCTGGCGCCCGACGAGGCGCTGGAGACCCTGGCCACCGCCGCCGAATTGCAGGACGAGCCATGGCTGGCGGCGCGCGACACCGCGCTGTTCACCCTGCTATATGGCTGCGGCCTGCGATTGGGCGAGGCTTTGTCG
The DNA here is from genome assembly GCA_015232025.1 of Alphaproteobacteria bacterium. Classification (GTDB taxonomy): domain Bacteria; phylum Pseudomonadota; class Alphaproteobacteria; order Rhodospirillales; family Magnetospirillaceae; genus JADFZP01. The sequence continues at coordinate 6,198 of JADGAL010000184.1, read as the reverse complement.
CTGAACCGCCGCGACATGCCGCGCGGCGAGGCGATGACCATCACCGGCAAGGGCCGCAAGCAACGGGTGGTGCCCCTGCTGCCGGTGGTCGTCGAGGCGGTGGCGGCCTATGTCGCGCTGTGCCCCCACAAGGGCGCCACCGATTCGCCGCTGTTTCTCGGGGCGCGGGGCAAGCGCCTCGATCCCGGCGTGGTGCAACGCCAGATGCGCTCCTTGCGCGCCCTGCTCGGCCTGCCCGAGACCGCCACGCCGCACGCCCTGCGCCACAGCTTCGCCACCCATCTGCTGGCCGGCGGCGGCGATCTGCGCACCATCCAGGAGTTGCTGGGCCACGCCTCGCTCAGCACCACCCAACGCTACACCGAGGTCGACTCGGCCCGCCTGATGACCATCTACGGCGACGCGCATCCCCGCGCGCGAAAGTAGGTTTGGACGCTTGACCGGGGCTTATGTTCGGGTTATGTTCTCCTTCAACCGTTGAGGGGGAAAGTCATGGCCGCATCGCCCGCGAATCTGATCGCCTTCGCCTTGGCCGTGGTGTCGAACGCCGAGGGCCGGCCCGAGGATCGCTACCGCGCCACCTTCAGCACCGGCAACAGCGGCCTTTCGTTCGGAGCCCTGCAAGGCGACGCGCGGGTCAACCCGGCGGCGCGCGCCGTGCTGACCCAAATCCTGGACGACGCGCGGACCAATGGAACGATGAGCGGCGAGACCGTTCAGCGCGTCCTGACCCGCGGCGTGACATGGAACGCCGCCCAGCGCGCCGCCGATCCCCAGCCGCTGACCGCCCAGGAATTGGACCAGTTGAACGACGCCTTGGGCACGCCGGCGGCGCGCGCCCTGATCGACCGGATGGACCAGGATCAGGTCGCCAGGATCGCCGATACGGTGTGGGCGCTGATGAACGCGATGGTCGACCGCCCCACCGGCCCCGGCTGCCTCGATCCCGGGAACTGGGACCCCAATCCCTGCGCCCTGCTGCTCGCCTGGTGCAACCGGGTGGGCGATCTGAAGCAGACCCAGGCTTGGCTGCGCGACGCCGACGGCCAACTGACCCCCGCGCTGGTCGACCGGCGTCTGCGCGGCCAGAAGCAGTTCCAGCCCAAGCCGAGCGGCGGCGGCGAAAGCTATGACAGGTGGCGCGCCCGCATCCTGGCCGGCGTTCCAAGGGTCGCCGTCCCGGTGGCCTGATCCGTCGTGGACGGGCATGGCGGATGTCGCGACATTCCCTCTTGTTGGCGGCGTCGCCATAGGATATCTCTCGATCATCGGCACTCTTTGCGCCAACCGTCATTATGGCCCCCAATGCGTTAGGACGCCGCATGAGTTCACCTGACGCCATACGCAAGCTGGCCCATCTCAGCGGGGGCGGCGCTGGCGCGTCGAAAGGAAAATCCGCGGGCGCCGCCGCTGTAAAGCTGGCCCCCCCGGCTTCCAAAGTTTCCGGGATAAGTTCGGGGGCCGCCAAGGCTTCCTCCACCAGCGTCGCTCTCGGCAAGATCGGCATCCCCTACACCCACCTTACCGGGGTCGGCTCCGGAACCGTCAATGTGGCCTCGGCCGGAATCGCGAACGGGACCAAGCTGCTTTCCTCGATATTTTCCGGAAAGGGGCTGAGCCTCGGCATCGGCTTGGGTCTCGGCGCCTGGGGGCCCGCATTGCTTGCGGGAACCGTATGCGCCGCCGGGTATGGGGCCTATCGGATGTATGCCGCCAATCCAAAGGGCACTCCCCGCTCTCGGACCAAGACTGGTCAACAAGCCGCCACATTGGCCTCCCAGGTCGCGTCGATGGCCGATGTGGTTTTCACGGCGGGATACGGGGCATTCAGAAAGCTGGTATCCTCACCGGATGATGAGGCGGCGCTGGCTGCGGAGCTTGCCGCCGAAATCGCGGCAGCCGAAAAGCTGATCGCCGAGGCCGACGAAGCCGAGAAGCGCGCATTGGCCGCCGGTGCCAACGCCAAGCGGGCCCTCAAGCTGGCCGCCGCCGCCAAGCGGAAGGCGCAAGCCGCTTTGGACCTTCAGCATTCCACGGAATCCAAGCTGGCGGCCACTCGGGCACGAAAGCGGACGGCGGCGGCAACGTAACCGCTCAGCTTGCGATGGCGTCCGAGTCATGATATATGCGCTTATTCGTTATCTTCAGTCGGCTCTGCGTCATGGTCTATAGGGAGCGTTTAGCATGCTTGATCAAATGATCATGGCCAAAGTCGAGGGAACCACCCAGGCGGCTCTCCTGTCGTCGATGACCGGAAATTCCTACACGGTCGGTCAAGTCACCGCGACCGGAAATGGAATGGGGCACTGGTTGTTCCTGAACCCCGCCGGCGCTACCGTTGGAAAGGGGGCCGTCGCCCTCAAATTGGAAGGCGCCAGTCAGGTCGCGCAGTTGTCGGGGATGGTGGGCAAGACCGTCACCATCGGAAAAGCCCCCCTCGTCGCGGATGGTGTGGGCAAATGGCTGGTGCTGTGCCCCAAAGCCGGTATCGCGGCAAAGGGCGCCGCCGTTGCCGCGGGCGCCGCCGGCGCTGGTGGTCTGACCGCCACCGCCACCCAGGGTGGCGGGAACGGCATGATCATGATGAAGCTCGAAGGCGCGAGACAGGCCGGGCAGGTCCAGATGATGACCGGCAAGACGTTCATGGTGGCGAAAACCACCGCCGCCGGGAATGGAGCCGCCAATTGGCTCTTCCTTCAGCCCGTTGGTGAAACCGCCGCCACCATGAAGGATCTGGTGGTTCTCAAGGTTCAACATGGAGCTGGGCAAATGCCGTGGCTGGTCGGCAAGACCTTCGCCATTGGCGAATCTCCGATGATGGCCGGTACGACGAGCAAGTTCCTGGTTCTCAATCCCGTGACTGGTATCGCCGCCAAGGGCGCGGCCGGAACCGCGCTCGCCGCCAAGGGAGCCATGCAGACGGTGGCATTGCAGACCGCCGGTAAAACCGCTGTCGCGGGTTCGGTCGCCAAGGGTGCCGCCGCTGGCGCCGCCACCAAGGGCGCCGCCGCTGTCGGCACGTTATGGACTGGCACCGGCATGAGCTTGGGCCTTGGCTTGGGACTCGGCGCGGCTGGTCCCGCCATCGTGGGCGGCGTCATCGCCGCGGCCGGTTACGGCATTTACCGCTACCGCAAGGCACGGACCACCTCGGCGGCATCCGAGCTTGATCACGCGATCTCGAACGCCGTGACGGCTTAGGCAAGCCGAGATGCTTGGCCCTGACGTGTTCACCCTTCGAGCGGTGTGAACTTGGTATGAACGGGAGGATGTTGGTCTGTGACTGATGTCCCTTCCAACACGGGAAATACTCTGGAGCGGCGCGCATTCATTGAAGAATGCCTCGCCCTCATGCCCAAGCTTGAAGCTGGCCTGAGTGCATGCCGTTCATCAGCAATCGTCCATCCCGAAAGCCACCCCTCAAGCATCGTTCGTTTCATGGCAAATGGCGCAACTGCCCATGCCCTGACCGATTTGGCATGCTTTGCGACAGCTTTTGAAGCGGCCCTGCTTCATGGGGAAGCCGTGGGGTGGACGGATAGTCTGACCGAGGTTTCCGAGAAAAGCATCGCCATGTTGTCACTTCATCTGGAGGTGGCCACAGCCGGAGCGGCTTGGAACTCCGATTGGGACATTGATTTGGTGGCGGAGCTGATGATCGCCGCCAGTTCACCACGACATCCTGGAACAGCGACGGGGGTGACCTTCCCCGTGGGGGCTCCTTTCAGCCCACAGATATCCCAAGTTCAGTACCACAAGCAAAACACCTCCTTTTGGGATGGTCGGGAAAGTCTATTTCTCAAGCTTTGGAGCGTCTTGTCGCGAACAACGGTGGCTTGGTTGAGTGTGAAACCGAGCAAGCCCGCCAACATGGTCAAACGCCCTAAAAAAGCTGGGCGCTCGCGCGGCGAAGAAGATCCGATCCTGGAAGCTCTTCGCTGATATCCAAGACTCGTTGATCAGGATCAGACATCCCCGGCCACTTCTCCGTGGTCGGATACCGTCACCGGGCCAGCCGGATCGCCAGCGGCCCCAGCAGCGCCACCGCGCCGACCGAGCCGAAGGCCAGCGCCCAGGCGGCCAAGCTGGCGCCGCCGCCCGCCTGGTCGAGCACCACGCCGATCGCCAGCGGCCCCAGAAAGGCGGCCGAGAAGCCGAGCAGCGAGTGCATCGCCATGGTGGCGCCCTGGCGGCCCGGCTCGGCGGCTTGCACCGCTCCGGTGGTCAGGGCGGCCGAATCGAGCTGGATCAGCGCCCCCCAGGCGATCACCGCCAGCGCGGCCGCCTCGTAGGGCAGGTTGCCGGCGTGCGGGGTCAGGAAGGCGGCGGCGGCCGAGCCCGCCATGAACAACGCGATGACCCGCGGCCGCCCGAAGCGGGTGGCCAGACCGGCGCCGCCCAGGCTGGCCGCCACGGCGACCAGCCCGCTCCAGGTGCCCACGGCGGTGGGCGACAGCCCGGTGCTCACGGCGGCGCCGGCCTGGATGAAGGTCAGGAAGGCGACCTGCCACGAGCGCAGCCCGAACAACTCCCAGCAATGCACGGCGTAGCCCAGCACATAGCCCATGGCGCGGCGATTGCGCAGCACCGGCCGGAAATCGAGCAGCCGGGTCGGCGTGGCGGGCGGATGCGGCGCCACCGGCTTCAGGAACCCGGCGATCAGGCAGCCCAGCAGTCCGCCCCCGGCCGCCACCATGAAGGCCGCCCGCCAGCCGAAGCCCTCGGCCAGCTTGCCGACCGCCAGGAAGGACAGCGCGGTCCCCAGGCTGAAGCTGGCGGTGTAAAGCGGAATGGCCCGCGCCTGACGGTGGGACGGAATGCGGTCGACCAGCGCCTTCAGCCCCGGCATGTAGCTGCCGGCCAGCCCCACGCCACCCAGGCCGCGAAACAGCATGGCCGTCCAAAAACCCTCGGCGAACAGCGCGAACCCGCCCGCCGACAGCCCCGCCACCAAGGCCCCCAGCATGAAAACCCGCTTGGCGTCGACCCGATCGGTGATGCCCACCAGCACCGGCACGGTCACCGCATAGGCGGCGAAATACACGCCGCTGATCCACCCCGCCTGGGTGTTGGTCAGCGACCACTCGACCAAAAAGGACGGCAACAGCGCCGGAAAGGCGAAGACCCCGATCATGGTCAGCACCTCGGCGGCGCACAACATCACCACGACGCGGGCCAACGGCATCTCCGCCGCAAAGAAGGGCCTGCCAGCATGCGCGACGGTGGCGGCCGGGTCGAGCTATTCCGATGGCGGACTTGGCAAGCTTAGGGGCTGGGCGTACATTCGTTGCGATGACCAAAGTGGGCAACAATCGTCGCGTGAGCCGCAGGCCCGGGGTTCCAGTCGACGCCGCCGAGGCGTTGGGCAAGAACCGCTCGGATTTCATGCTCGACCGGCGGTATTTCACGCTCGATGGCGAGGCGTTCGCCACGTTCATGGGCATGTTGGACCAACCACCAGACCCTAATCCAGGGCTGCGTCGCCTGCTGACGTTCAAAGCGCCCTGGGAGTGATATTGGAGCATCCTCTCCACTCGTCATGGCCGGACTTGATCCGGCCAGCCACGCGGGATGCCCGTGTCAAGCACGGGCATGACGGCGAAAGGGCGTCGAAGAAGGGGCTTGTGAGGTGAGCCAAGCAAATGGCTCGCCGTGAGCCTTTTTTCTGACACCTACCCCCGCAACGCGCCGCCCGTCGCCTTCACCACCGCCTGCACGATCTTGGCCGAGACGGCTTCGATTTCGGCGTCGGTCGGGGTGTGGTCGGTCGGTTGCAGGGTCACCGCGATGGCGATCGATTTGCGGCCCTCGCCGACATGGCCTCCCTCGTACAGGTCGAACACCGACACTCCGGCGATCAGGGTTTTGTCGGCGCCCTTGGCGGCGCGCAGCACGGCCTCGGCGGCGACGCCCTGGTCGACCACGAAGGCGAAGTCGCGTTCGAGCGGCAACAAGGGTTGGGCGGCCAGCGCCGGCCGGGCCTTCGAGGGGCGCGGCTTGGGCAGCGGGATCGATTCGAGGAACAGCTCGAAGGCGGCCATCGGTCCCTTGACGTCCAGGCCGGCCAGCACGCCGGGATGCAACTCGCCGAAATGGCACAGCGGCTTGTTGCCCAGCTTCAGGGTGCCCGAACGGCCGGGGTGGTACCAGGCGGGCGCCTCGGCGACGGTTTGCAGGCCCTCGGTGGGACCACCCGCC
>JADGAL010000183.1 GCA_015232025.1 Alphaproteobacteria bacterium | reverse complement strand
ATCTTGCGCGAAGGGGCCTTCGTGGCTTATATACGGGGTTCGGCGCGCGGGTGTAGCTCAATGGTAGAGCAGAAGCTTCCCAAGCTTACGACGAGGGTTCGATTCCCTTCACCCGCTCCAACGATTTGAATGGGTTAGCCGTGAAGCGCGGCGGCCTTCTCGACGATGGCCCGGACCTGACCGGCGCGGCGCAGCAGACTGGCCTTTCGCCGCTCCTCCACCCGGCTTTCCTTGACGGCCTCCAGGAACCGCGCCCCAGCGGCCAGACATTGCTCGAAGGCGTCGGCGACCGCCGTCTTGGAAAGCGCGCAGGACCGCGCGAAGTGGCCCAACGCGGCATCCAATTGGGGTGGCGCGGTGGCGCGGTCCAGGTCGAGCCCACCCAGGTTGCAGGCGGAGACGATGTCGTGCTCGTCCCACGCCCGCATCGGCGCCGGGTCGTAGACCGGGCTGAGTTCGAGGCCGTCTCGTCGGGTGCCCAGCACCGCCATGTTCCTGAGATGCAGGTCTCCGTTGCCGATCAGCAGTGAAAGCAGAACCTGCCGGAACAGGGTCTCGGTGGCCTTGGCGCGTTCCCCGGCCACGGGGACGTTGGGGTTCAGGAGGGCGGCCGCCACCATCTCGTAAGGCGCTTGGTCCGCGCTCGCCACCCTTCCGCCCGAGGCCTCGAACAACACCGAAAACAGGGTCTCGAGGGGCATGGCCGCCCCGTTGGCGCCCATGTCGAGGCGTTCGACCACCAGCATGGGGCGGAACTCGGGCGGGTCGAGGGTCCACACGCGGGGTGTGCGCAGGCCCGCCGCGGCGGCGGCCTGGTAGGCCAATGCCTCGAGCTCGACGATACCCCGATAGCCGGTCGCCTCGATCTTCACCACGGCCGGGACGCCGGGACGTTCCACCACCGCCCCGCCGCCCAGATCCAGGAACACGCGCCCGGTGCCGGGGTCGAAGCGCGCCAAGGCCTTGGGCATCACGCCGCCCACCGACGGCATCGCCGCCGCGCGTCCGCCGCCGACCATCTCGATGGGAACCATGGCCGAGGAGGCGACGATCGAGCGGAACGCGGCGCCAACCCCGTCGCGGTCGAGCAACAGGTCCGAGGCCGAAGACGGCGTCGCATACCACCGCTCCGCCCGCTCGTCAGAGGAAAAGACGTCGAGCACGCCGATGCCGCCCCGGCCGCCGATCAGCAACAGGTCCCATTCCCGCTGTTGTCGATTGGCGGGCTTCCATGCCCGCGCGGCGTAGACGCGCTCGGCCAGGGCCTCGACGATGACGCGCTGGGGGTTCAGGCGGCCGGCGGGGTGATGAGGCGGCGCCAATTCGGCCAGCGCGGGCGGCAACAGGTTGGCGTAGGTCGCGGGATAGACCACGTCGCGCCGGATCGCCAGATCGTGCATCGCGCTCAGGCCCGGCAGGCGGTCCTTGATGGCTCCGCCGTCATAGGTGACGGAAAGCGCCCCCGCCTCGTTGACCACCAGGGTGGCGAGGCGGCGCGGCGCGCCCGTCGCGCGGGTCCACAGAACGGCGGTCAGGTCGGCCATGGCTCACCCCTTGAAGCCCGGAAACCGCGTCGGGTCGAACAAGGGCTGTCCCGCCTTCGCCGCGTCCCGAGGCACCAGCCCGATGCCGAAGCCCAGGACGTTGGCCAGCCGCCACAGCGTGTCGTAGCCGACATCCTGGCGATTGGGCAGCCTGGACAGGGTCTCCTGGCGAATCCCCGCCCGCTCCGCCAGGCCGGACAGTGTCAGCCCCTGGAGCTTGGCTTCGGCCTTGATGGCTTCGAACAGCTCGCGCCGGTCGGCGAGAGAGGGAACCGCGGCGAGAAGGGCGGAGGCGCGCATCTTGACCCACAGGGCAATTTCATCGGGAAGATAGCAGCAAGATGACCTCGGGGTCAATCGAGAAGGCCCGCAGGATGCGTCGCGCCATGGCGCCGGGCGTCCCAGCGGCTTGAGCCTGGTCGCGCGCCGAGCGGTAGCGAGAGGGGGGTGCTTGCGTCCGCAGGATTCAGGTATTATTTTCCGTACCATACGCCACAGCGGTACGTCATATCATCCCGCTTGAGCCCTCATGGCGAATCCCGGTAAGGAAAACCATACCATGGCCGCGCTTCGTTACGGCATCGTCACCTACAAGGATGCGCGGGTGGGCACGCTTCGCGAGAGCCCGGGCGGCGGGACGGTTTTCGCCTATGACGAGGGCGTCACGGCGCCGATCGCCTGCGCGCTGCCGATCGCGCGGCGGGAGCATGCCACACCGTTCGGTCTTCATCCCTTCTTCGCCCATCTGGCGCCCGAGGGCTGGTTGCGGGACCGCCAGACCGCCTTCGCCGAGATCGGCAAGGACGACGATTTCGGCATTCTGCTCGCCTTCGGCGCCGACTGCATCGGCGCGGTCGGCGTGGTCGATCCCGACGACAGCCATCGCCGCGTCGCCCTGAAGCCGGCGCGCGATCCGCTCGACGCGGCGGCCGTCGCCGTCGAGCGCACTATCAGCGGCGTGCAGGCCAAGGTGCTGTGCGCGCCCAACGGCACAGGGGGCTTTCGCCCCGCCCGTGCCGGCGAGGCGGCGCCCCTGATCGCCAAGTACCCGCAGCCGCCGCTGTTCGACATGGTCGCCAACGAGGCGACCAGCCTCGAGCTTTGTCGCATCCTGCTTGGGGTTTCGGACGTGGCGGTCGCCGATTTGGCGGTGGTCGAGGGCATCGACGGCGTGGCGCTGGTGGTCGAGCGCTTCGACCGCTCCGGGCCGGGGCGGCGCGACAAGCTGCGTTGCGAGGAATTCGCCCAGGTCGTCGCCCAGCCCCCCGGCCTCGACCTGCGGGGCAAGTACGATGTCGGCTACGACGCCCTGGGCCGGGCGCTGGCCCACTCGTCCGCCCGCCTGCTCGACGCCCGCCGCCTGTTCAAGCGGCTCGCCGCCTATGTCCTGGTCGGCAACGTCGACTGCCACCTCAAGAACTTCAGCCTGATCGAGACCGCCGAGGGTCTTAGGCTGTCGCCGGCCTACGACGTCCTCAACGGCTACATCTACGGTGACGCCGGATACACCACCCGCTTCGGCTTGACGATCGATGGCCAACGCCGCCAATGGCAGGACTACGACCGCGCCCTGCTGCTCGCCATCGCCGATGAGATCGGACTGCCCCGCAAGGCCGCCGAAGGCGTGCTCAGGGAGTTGGCCGGTCGCGCCGCGGCCTTCGAGCGCCGGCTCGGCCAAGCTCTGCGCCTGGGCGAGGAGCGGGCGTGGTCGTACCGCAACGCGGCCCGCGAAGCCTGGGAGAGAATCCATGGATAAGCTGCCGTCCCTCGCCGCGATCGGGGAGCAAGCGGTCAGAAGGCGCAAGGAGGCGGGCCTGTCGCAGAAGGCCCTCGCCGAACTCGCGGGAGTCGGTCACGTGACGGTGATCGCCCTGGAGAAGGGCGAGGGGGCGCTGCGTCTCGAGAACGCCTGGCGCATCCTCGGCGCGTTGGGCATGGCCGAGGAACGACCCGAGGATTCGCGCCCAGGTCGGTGACGAGATCGAGCGGGATGCTGGTGTCGACCAGCGCCGCCCGCCTCCGCGACTCAAGCCGGGCGGTCGGCCTTCAGGTGGTCGAGAAGGGCGCGCGCCGCCACGGAGTGCTGTTTGCCGTTCGGCCACACCAGGTACCACTGCCGCCGGAGCGGAAAGCCCACGACGTCGAGCTCGGCGACGCCCGAGAAACCCTCCAGGGCATGGCGGGACAGGATGGCCAGGCCCAGACCGCCCATCACCGCCTGCTTTATCGCCTCGTTGCTGCCCAGTTCCATGCGGATGCGGGGCTTCAGCCCGTGTGCGGCGAAAAAGCGTTCCGCGGCCTGCCGGGTGCCCGAGCCGGGCTCGCGCAGAAGGATCGGCTCGGCCGCCACCCGGGCCAAGTCGATCTCCCGCTCGGCGCACAGGCGGTGATCGGCCGGCCCGACCACCACCAGCGGGTTCTCGACAAAGGGCAGCGCCACCACGTCCAACTCGGACGGCGGCGCTCCGAAGACGTAGAAATCGTCCAGGTTGGCGCGCAGGCGCTCCAGCGCCCGCTCGCGGTTGACCAGTTCCAGCGCCATGTCGATGCCCGGATGGCGGTTGCAGAACGGGCCCAGCAGGCGGGGCAGGAAGTATTCCGCCGTGGTCACCGCCGCCACCCTGAGGCGGCCGGTCTTCATCCCCTTGAGGTCGGCCATCGCCATCTCGAAGCGATCGATGCTGGCGAACACCTCGCCACACAGCACGTGCAGCGCCCGGCCGGCCTCGGTCAGGAAGATCCGCTTGCCGATCTGCTCGAACAGGGGCTGGCCGACCGACTCGCCGATCTTGCGCACCTGCACCGACAGGGTCGGCTGGCTGAGGTGCATCTCCTCGGCGGCGCGGGTAAAGCTGGCGTTGCGCACGATGGCGTCGAACACACGGAGCTGGCGGAAGGTGGCGTGGCGCATGGCAGTGATAGATTGCCGGCTATCGTTTCGATATTAAACATTTATTTTTGTCTAGCATCGGGCGGCTCCATACTCCGCCTACAAACGACAGGGAGGATCCATCGCGATGTCCGCGCTCTACGACCAGACCAATCGGTACGTCAACCTGAAGCTTTCCGAGGCCGAGCTGATCCGGAACGGACGCCACGTCCTGTGCGCCTATCGGATCCGGCCGAAAGCCGGCTACCAGTTCATCTCGGTCGCGGCGCACTTCGCCGCGGAATCCTCGACCGGCACCAATGTCGAGGTGTGCACGACCGACGATTTCACCCGCGGCGTCGACGCCCTGGTCTACGAGGTCGACGAAGCGCGCGAGCTGATGAAGATCGCCTATCCGGTCGAGTTGTTCGACCGCAACATCCGCGACGGCCGCGCCATCATCTCCAACTTCCTGACGCTCACCGTGGGCAACAACCAGGGCATGAGCGACGTCGACTACGCCAAGATGCTCGACTTTTACATGCCGCCCTTCCTGCTCAGGCTGTTCGACGGCCCGTCGATGAACATCGTCGACCTGTGGCGGGTGCTGGGCCGCGACCTCGAGAACGGCGGCATGGTGGTCGGCACGATCATCAAACCCAAGCTGGGCCTGCGCCCCGAGCCCTTCGCCGACGCCTGCTACCGCTTCTGGCTGGGCGGCGACTTCATCAAGAACGACGAGCCCCAGGCCAACCAGACCTTCGCGCCGCTGCGCAAGGCCATCCCGCTGATCGTCGACGCGATGAGGCGCGCCCAGGACGAGACCGGCGAGGCCAAGCTGTTCTCGGCCAACATCACCGCCGACGACCCGTGGGAGCTGATCGACCGCGGCGAATACATCCTGCGCCAGTTCGGCGAGTTCGCCGACCATGTCGCCTTCCTGGTCGACGGCTATCTCGCGGGGCCGATGGCGGTGACGCTGTGCCGCCGCCACTTCCCCAACCAGTTCCTGCACTACCACCGCGCCGGCCACGGCATGATCACCTCGAACCAGGCTCTGCGCGGCTACACGTCGCTGGTGCATATGAAGATCTCGCGCCTGCAGGGGGCGTCGGGCATCCACACCGGCACCATGGGCTACGGCAAGATGGAGGGCGAGAAGGGCGACAAGGTCAACGCCTACATGCTTGAGCGCGACGTCGCCGACGGCACCCATTACCGCCAGGAATGGCTGAGCATGAAGGCGACCACGCCGATCATCTCGGGCGGCATGAACGCGCTGCGCCTGCCCGGCTTCTTCGCCAATCTCGGCCACTGCAACATCATCCAGACCTCGGGCGGCGGCGCGCTTGGCCACAAGGACGGCATCACCGCCGGAGCCATCTCGCTGCGTCAGGCCCGCGACGCCTACATGACGGGCGCCGATCTGGTGGATTACGCCAAGGACCACGCCGAGCTGAGGGGCGCCTTCGAGACCTTCGAATGGGATGCCGACTCCCTGTTCCCCGGCTGGCGCGACCGGCTGAAGGTTCACAAATAGGCGGCGAAACCATGCGTCACGACCCGTCCGCCGCCGAGCGGCTCCGCATCCCGTCCCAGCCCTACTACCGCCCGGTGGGGGACGAGGTGGCGCTGTTCGAGGCGGCGTGGTCTCGCCGCCTGCCGATGATGCTGAAAGGCCCAACCGGCTGCGGCAAGACCCGCTTCGTCGAGTACATGGCCTGGAAACTGGGCCGCCCCCTGGTCACGGTGGCCTGCAACGAGGACATGACCGCCTCGGATTTGGTGGGGCGCTTCCTGCTCGACGCCGAGGGGACCCGCTGGCAGGACGGGCCGCTGACCGTGGCCGCCCGCGTCGGGGCCCTCTGTTATCTCGACGAGATCGTCGAGGCGCGACAGGACACGGTGGTGGTGATCCACCCGCTGACCGACCACCGCCGCCTGCTGCCGCTCGACCGCAAGGGCGAGACGCTGGAGGCGCATCCCGACTTCCAGTTGGTGATCTCGTACAACCCCGGCTACCAAAGCCTGATGAAGGACCTGAAGCCGTCGACCAAGCAGCGCTTCGGCGCCATCGACTTCGACCATCCTCCCCCCGAGGCCGAGGCCGAGATCGTCGCCGCCGAGTCCGGGCTCGACGCGGCGCTCTGCCGCCGGCTGGTCGAGGTGGCGCACAAGGGCCGGGCGCTGAAGGGCCACGGCCTCGACGAGGGCATTTCGACCCGCCTGCTGGTCAATGCCGCCGGCCTGATGCGGGCCGGCATCGCCCCCGTCGCCGCCTGCGAGACCACCCTGGTCCGCCCGGTCAGCGACGACGGCGACATCCGCGCGACCCTGATGCACGCCATCCGCCTCGTGTTCGGGTAGGCCGCCATGGACGCCGCCGCCGCCCACCGCCGGCTGGCTTGCGGTTTCGCCCAGGTCGAGGCGGTGCTGGAACCCTGCCTGGCCGCCGCCGAGGCGGCGCTCGACCCCGCCGGGGTCGAGGCTTGGCTGGACGGCGCCGCGCTGATCTGCCGGCTCGGTC
>JADGAL010000182.1 GCA_015232025.1 Alphaproteobacteria bacterium | reverse complement strand
CCGCCGCGGCCGCCGGGCAAGAAAAACTTATGCCGTGGCGGCGAAGGTGCTAGCCTTTCCCAAGCCTGGGAGGAACGCATGGGCCGCATCGTCGTCGAGCCGCTCTCCGTGCTTTCGGACAATTACGTCTGGCTGCTGCGCGAGCCCGAGACGGGCGCCACCGCCGCGGTCGATCCCGCCGTGGCCGAGCCGGTGCTCGACGCCCTGGCGCGGCTGGGCTGGAGCCTGACCCATGTGCTGGCCACCCACCATCACCACGATCATATCGGCGGCATTCCCACGCTGAAGAAGGAAACCGGCTGCACGGTGGTCGGCGCGCGCGCCGACGCCCACCGCATCCCCGGCCTCGACGTTCCGGTGGGCGAGGGCGACCTGTTCATGCTGGGCGCGGCGGCCGTCCGCGTCATGGAGGTGCCGGGCCACACCATCGGCCATTTGGCCTTCTGGGTCCCGGACTCAGCGGCGCTGTTCTGCGGCGACACCCTGTTCACGCTGGGCTGCGGCCGGCTGTTCGAGGGCACCGCCGAGCAGATGTGGGCCTCGCTGACCCGCCTGCGCCGGCTGCCCGGCGACACCATGGTTTATTGCGGCCACGAATACACCCAGTCCAACGCCCGCTTCGCCCGCACCGTCGAGCGCGACAACGAGGCCTTGAAACGCCGCGTCTCGGGCGTCGACGCCCTGCGCGCCCGTGGACTGCCCACCGTGCCCGGCCGGCTGGACGACGAGAACGAGACCAATCCCTTCCTGCGCGCCGACCAGCCCGGCGTGGCGCGGGCGGTGGGCATGGAACCGGGAAGCGACCCGGCCCGCGTGTTCGCCGAACTGCGCCGCCGCAAAGACGTTTTTTGAGGAGCCCTCGTCATGATGAAGCTGTTGCACTCGACCACCTCGCCCTATGCCCGCAAGGCTTTGGTCGTCGCGATGGAAACCGGGCTGGAGCGCCGGCTCGAACTGGTGGCCAGCGCGCCGTTCGCGCCGGGCTCGGACGTGCCCGAGACCAATCCTCTGGGCCGCATTCCCGCGCTGATCACCGAGGGCGGCGAGGTGCTCTACGACTCGCCGGTGATCTGCGAATATCTCGACTCGCTGCATGACGGGGCCAAGCTGTTCCCCCATTCCGGCGGGGCGCGCTGGACGGCGTTGCGAAGGCAGGCGCTGGGCGACGGCATCCTCGACGCGGCGGTGCTCAATCGCATCGAGACCGCCGTGCGCCCCGAGGACAAGCGTTGGGCCGGCTGGATCGCCCGCCAGGACGCCGCGACGCGGCGCGGCCTCGACGCGCTGGAGGAGGAGGCGGATTCGCTGGGCGAAAGCTTCGGCATCGGCCAGGTGACGATCGCCTGCGCGCTGGGCTATCTCGACTTCCGCTTCCCCCGGCCCGACTGGCGCGAAGGCCGGCCGCGCCTCGCCGCATGGTATGCCGGCGTCGAGACCCGCCCCTCGCTGGCCGCCACCACCCCCAGGGAGTGACGCCGATGACCACCGCCAACGAGATCATCGAGACGCTGGGCCTCAGGCCCCATCCCGAGGGCGGGCATTTCCGGGAAATCCACCGCGACCCGGCGGTCACCAGCATCTATTTCCTGCTGCGGGCCGGCGAGCGCTCGCACTGGCATCGGGTCGACGCCACCGAGATCTGGAACTGGCATGCCGGCGCGCCGCTGACCCTCTCCGTGTCCGAGGACGGCGTCGACATCGCCGACCATCGCCTGGGCGAAGACCTCGCCGCCGGCCAGCGCCCGCAAGCCGTGGTCCCGGCCGGCGCGTGGCAAGCGGCGGTCACCCTGGGCGACTGGACCCTGGTCGGCTGCGCCGTGGCGCCGGCCTTCGATTTCGCGGGCTTCGAACTGGCGCCCCCCGACTGGGCGCCAACCAAAACCTGATCCGGGTGCTTTTTGTTCGCCCCTCGCCGGGCGGGCGCCGTGCCGGCGCCCTTGGCCGCCGCCTCAATGGCGGCTGGATGGGTTTTGCCGCCTGAACACGTTGCCCGTACCCAGCAGGGCGCCGCCGATGATCAGGGCGCAGGCGGCGGCTACCGTGCCGTCGGCCTGGGCGCGGCCGAAGGCGATCAGCAGGCCGGTGCTCATCAGCGGCACGGCGTAGGCGAGGATGCCCAGGGCGCGCACGTCGCCATGCTTGACCCCGTGGTCCCAGGCGAAGAACGCAGCCCCCACCGGCCCCAGCCCGAGGCCCAGGATGGCCAGCCATTCTCCGCCGCGCGGCACCACGGTGGACTCGAACGCCAGATGGCAGATCAGGGCGAGCAGCGCGGTGGCGGCGCAGAAGCCGCCCACCGCGTCGGTCGGCACATGGGCGTAGCGGCGATTGGCCACCGAATAGGCCGCCCAGATCACCGCGCAGACCACCGCCGAGGCGTAGCCCAGGGCGTGGGCCGGCTCGAACGCGACGGCGCCGCCGCCGCCGACCAGCAGCACGGCCCCGGCCAGCCCCATCAGCCCGCCCATCACATGGCGGGCCAGCAGGCGATGCCCCGGCAGCAGCGCCGAGAACAGCACGATCAGCAGCGGCCACAGGTAATTGAGCAGATTGGCCTGCAAGGCCGGCGCCTGGCGCAGGGCGAGGAAATAGAAGAAGTGATAGCCGAACAGGCCGAACACCCCCAGCGCCCAGGCCCCCACCGGCTGGCGCAGGCGCTCAAGCACCCGCTCGCCGCGCCACAGCCACTTGGCCAGGGCCATCAGCGAGCCCAGCGTGAAGGCCATCGCCACCAGTTGAAAGGGCGGCACGTCTCCCGACAGCGCGGTGAACAGGGCCAGCGTCGCCCACATGCCAAGGGCGATGGTGCCGATCAGGGTCGATTTGGTGGCGTCCATGGGGACCGGATCATCGGCACCCCATGGCCAAGGTCAAGAGAAATGAACCGTTTGGAAACACCAAGGACACCAAGGACACCAAGGACACCAAGAGAGCGGCGATTCGTCCTTTCAGTCCCGGTCCCTTGGTGACTCTTCGTGTCCTTGGTGCCTTGGTGGTGAATCTATTTTTTTTGAGAAATCAGTGCTCGACCGCCGGCCGCAGGGGGCGGCCCTCGGTGATGTCCTGTCCGCCCTGCTGGGTGACCGATTGGGGATAGGCGGCCATTTCCTCGGGATAGGCGGTGATGCGGTGGATGGCGAGGTCGGCGCCCATGTACTCGTCCTCGGCGCCCAGGCGGATGCCCACCGTCACCTTCAGCAGGCCGTAGACGATGAAGCCGGCCGACGCGGCGAAGGCGACGCCCATCAGCGTGCCGACGACCTGGGCGGCCAGCGAGACGCCGCCCATGCCCCCCAGCGCCTCGGCTCCGAACAGCCCGCAGGCGAGTCCGCCCCACAGGCCGCACAGCCCATGCAGCGGCCACACGCCCAGCACGTCGTCGACGCGCAGGCGGTTCTGGCAGGTCTCGAAGGCCCACACGAACAGGCCGCCCGCCACCGCGCCGGTGACCATGGCGCCGATCGGATGCATCACGTCCGAGCCGGCGCACACCGCGACCAGACCGGCCAGCGCGCCGTTGTGGACATAGCCCGGATCGTTGCGCCCGGCGGCCAGCGCCGCCAGGATGCCGCCCACCATGGCCATCAGCGAGTTGAGCGCCACCAAGCCCGAGACGCCCTCCAGCTTCTGCGCGCTCATCACGTTGAAGCCGAACCAGCCGACCGAGAGAATCCAGGCGCCCAGCGCCAGGAAGGGAATGTTGGACGGCGGAAAGGCGATCAGCCGGCCATCGGCGCGATAGCGGCCCTTGCGCGCCCCCAGCAACAAAACGGCGCCCAGCGCCAGCCAGCCGCCGAAGGCATGCACCACCACCGAGCCGGCGAAGTCGTGGAAGGCCACGCCGAAGGTGGCGGTCATCCACGCCTGCACGCCCAGGCGGGTGCCCCACACCATGCCCTCCATCATCGGATAGAAGAACGCGACGATCAGCGCGGTGGCGGCCAGTTGCGGCCAGAAGCGGGCGCGCTCGGCGATGCCGCCCGAGACGATCGCCGGGATCGCCGCCGCGAAGGTGGCGAGGAAGAAGAACTTGACCAGATCGTAGCCGCTGGCCGCGAAGACGCCGCCTTCGCCGGTCAGGGCGCGGGCGCCGCTGAAGAAATCGACGCCATAGGCCACGGAATAGCCGATGAAGAAATAGGCGATGGTCGAGGCGGCGAAATCGCCGAGGATCTTGACCAGGGCGTTGACCTGGTTCTTGCGTCGCACGGTGCCCACCTCGAGGAAGGCGAAGCCGGCATGCATGGCCAGCACCATGATCGCGCCAAGCAGTACGAACAGGACGTCGGCGCCCGATTTATAGGCATCCATCGATTTGCTCTCCCTCCCAGACCAACTGGGTGGAGACCAATCAAGCGCCGTGCCAATGGCGGATTTCCGACAGTCGCGGGCAAGCCGACGACCCCTGGCGCCCAATTTCAAGGCAGAACCGGGGCGGAATGCCAAAAATGAAGGCCGCCCCCATCCCATGGTTGGGGCCGACGACATCATCAGCTTAACAAATAAGCAGCTCGCGTCAATGCCTATTTCGTCGGCAATCCGCGCACGGTTGACCCGCCTTATGCGCGATGGGATAAGAACTTCCGAATATAAGAAAAGGGGTGGGGACATGCGACGGGGAACGTGGCGCGCCGGCTTGGTTTCGGCGATCGTGGTGACGGCGGCCCTGGGGGCGGACGAGGCGCGCGCGGCGGGCTTCCAGCTCAAGGAGCAAAGCGCCGAGGGCCTGGGCAACGCCTTCGCCGGGTCGAGCGCCAAGGCCACCGATCTCAGCACGATCTTCTACAACCCGGCCGGCATGACCCGGCTGTCCGGCAGCGGCGGCCAAGCCGACTTCGCCTATGTGGCGCCCTATTCCGACTTCACCGGATCGGCGACCACGCCGACCGGCGCGCGGGCCTTGGGCGCCGATCCCGACGATGCCGGCGAGAACGCCATCCTGCCCTCGGCCTACGCCTTGTGGAGCGCCACCGACGATCTGAGATTCGGCCTGGCGATCAACACCCCTTGGGGCATGAAGACGGTCTATCCGGATGGCTGGGTGGGACGTTATCACGCGCTGGAATCCGACCTCGCCACCATCAACGTCTCGCCCAACGTGGCCTACCGCGTGAACCGCTGGCTGTCGGTCGGCGCCGGGGCGCAGGTGCAATACGCCAAGGCGACGCTGTCCAACGCCACCTTCACGCCGCTGGGCGACGTCAAATCGACCGTCGAGGGCGACGACTGGGGCTGGGGCTTGGCGGCCGGCGTGCTGGTCGAGTTCGACGAAAAGACCCGCATGGGTCTGGCCTATCGCGGCCGGGTGCGCCATTCGCTGGAGGGCGAGGTCGGCTTCGAGAACGTGCCGGCGCCCCTGTCGACCACCTTCGCGCCGCAAGCCGCGCGGGCCACCCTGATCACGCCCGACACCGCCAGCCTGGGCGTCTATCGACAGTTGAATGATCAATGGGCCGTCATGGCCGAAGTGGCCTGGACCAACTGGTCGGTGTTCAAGGATCTGAAGGTCGACATGGCCACCCTGCCCGATTCGAACACCCGCGAGAACTGGGAGGACGGCTGGTTCTTCGCCCTGGGCGCCACCTGGGAGGCGACCAAGGACGTGACCTTGCGCGGCGGCGTGGCCTATGACGCCTCGCCGGTGCCGGACGCCTTTCGCACGCCGCGCATCCCCGACGAGGACCGCTTCTGGCTGAGCCTCGGCGCCGACTGGCGGATCGCGCCCCGGACCATCCTGAACGCCGGCTACACGCACATCTTCGTGCGCGAGTCGAGCCTGGCCCTGAACGAGCCGGGCAAGGGCGCCCTGACCGGCACCTACGACAACGCCGTCGACATCGCCGGCCTGGGCCTGAGGGTGAGCTTCTGACAGGCCGCGGAACAACTTTTAAACGTCAGGCGGTGGAAAGCAGGTGGGGAAACACCAAGGACACCAAGGACACGAAGCGGGCGGCGAATTTTTAGGCCGTCATACCCGCGAAAGCGGGTATCCATCTGATCGTGGTGCTCTTCAGCCGCTTCGTCAAAGAGCGCATACCACTATGGCGCCTGATGCGCCAGCACGGATACCCGCTTTCGCCGGCATGACGTTGGAGATCCGAGATGTGTGCATGCCCTAGTCGCCTTCGCGGGGGTGACGAGCCGGCACGCCGCACAGGCGCCGTACCGCCTTTCGGATGGGGCTCCCACCCACCTTGAAGCGCCCCGCCCGAGGCCACAGGTGTATTTGCCAACCGCCTGCGAGGGTCTTGGGTGTTCGGACGCCACGTCACGCTGTTCCACCTGCTGGGCTTCCCGATCCGCGTCGATGCGAGTTGGCTGCTGCTGGCGGCGCCGATCGGTTGGACCCTGGCCAACGGCTATTTCCCCTCGCTGGCCCCGGACACGCCCGGACCGATCCACTGGCTGATGGCGCTGGCCGGGCTGGTTGGCCTGATGGCCTCGCTGGTGCTGCACGAATTCGCCCATTCCGTGGTGGCGCGGCGCCACGGGATGCCGATCCAGGCGATCACCCTGTTCCTGTTCGGCGGCGTCGCCGAGATGGAGGACGAGCCCGCCACGCCGCGCGGCGAATTGCGGATGGCCCTGGCCGGCCCGGCGATGAGCGTGGCGATCGGCGCCACGATGTTCGCCGCCCAGGCGGGCTGGTCGCGGGCCGGCGGATCGGCCGACGACCCGGTGGCGCTGGTGGTCGGCTATTTGGCCCTGATCAACGGCCTGCTCGCCACGTTCAACATGATTCCGGCTTTCCCGCTGGATGGCGGCCGGGTGCTGCGCGCCGTGCTGTGGGGCTGGAAGGGAGACGTGTTGTGGGCCACCCGCGTGGCGGGCGCCGTCGGCTGGCTGTTCGGGCTGGCGCTGGCCTCGGCCGGCGCGGTCAGCATCGTTCAAGGCGGGACGTTGGCCGGCTTCTGGTGGATTCTGTTGGGCTTCTTCGTCTATGCCGCCGCGCGCGGCGCGGTGGCCCAGCAGCGCACCCGCCAAGTGCTGGCCGCCGAGCCCCTGTCGCGCTTCCTGCGCGCGCCG
>JADGAL010000181.1 GCA_015232025.1 Alphaproteobacteria bacterium | reverse complement strand
ATCTCGGCGCCTTCGCCGCGGCCCGTGCCGGCGGCCGGCGGCAGGGCGGCGACCACCTCGCCGGACGCGCCGCGCCAGACGATGCCGTCGATCTCGGGATTGTTGACCAGGACGTGGCGGGCTTGCGACAGGAAGGCCGCCGCGCCGTCGCGCCCCGCCGCCTCGGCCAGTTGCAGCAGCTTCTCCTCGTTCGAGGAGAGGTGGAAGTGCAGGTTCTGCTCGACCCACAAGACGTCTTCGATGAGTTGGCGGCGCTGCGATTGTTGCTCGCCGCGCTCGAACAGCCAGACCAGCGCGCCCAGCAAAAGCACGATCAGCGCCATCGCCAGAACGGGCATGGCCTCGACGACGCGTCCGCGCAGCAGCCTCATCCGTCCCCCCGAATCCGGTGGCCCAGCGTACCGTCTGGTTCGGATATCCACAATAGCCCGGCGCCCCCGCCTTTGGTCCAATGGCATCGGAACGCCAACCAATAACAGTGAGGCACGTCATGAGAATTGCCGCCTTCGTCTGCGTCGCCGCCGCCGCCACCATGGTGTCGCTGCCGTCCTTCGCCGAGACGGTCACCATCAAGTTCAGCCACGTCGTCGCGCCCGACACCCCGAAGGGCAAGGCGGCCGAGCGATTCAAGCAGCTCGCCGAAGAGCGCGCCAAGGGCGCCGTCAAGATCGAGATCTACCCCAACAGCCAGCTCTACAAGGACAAGGAGGAGTTGGAGGCCCTGCAACTCGGCGCGGTGCAGATGCTGGCCCCCTCGCTGGCCAAGTTCGGCCCGCTCGGCGCCAAGGAATTCGAGGTCTTCGACCTGCCCTACATCTTCCCGACCAAGGACGCGCTGCGCAAGGTGACCGACGGGCCGATCGGCAAGTCGTTCTTCGACAAGCTGGAAACCAAGGGCATCAAGGGCTTGGCCTATTGGGACAACGGCTTCAAGATCATGAGCGCCAACAAGCCGCTGAAGACCCCGGCCGATTTCCAGGGCCTGAAGATGCGCATCCAGTCCTCGAAGGTGCTTGACGCGCAGATGCGCCAGTTGGGCGCCCTGCCGCAGGTGATGGCCTTCTCCGAGGTCTATCAGGCGTTGCAGACCGGCGTGGTCGACGGCACCGAGAACCCGCCCTCGAACATGCACACCCAGAAGATGCACGAGGTGCAAAAGCACGCCACCGTGTCGAACCACGGCTATCTCGGCTATGCGGTGATCGTCAACAAGGCCTTCTGGGAAGGTCTGCCGGCCGATCTGCGCACCACGCTGGAAGGCGCCATGAAGGAGGCCACCCAGTACGCCAACGAGATCGCCCAGAAGGAAAACGACGATTCGCTGGCCGCCATCAAGGCCTCGGGCAAGACCGAGATCTACGAGCTGAGCGAGGCCGAGCGTCAGGCTTGGCGCAAGGTCCTGCTGCCGGTCCATGAGGAGATGGCCGGCCGGGTCGGCAAAGAGCTGATCGAGTCGATCTACAAGGCCACCGGCGCCTCCAACTGATCCCTCGGGGTGGGCGTCCGCTTCGGCGGGCGCCCCCCTTTTTACCGGAGGCTCGCCGTGAAAATCCTCGATCGTCTCGAGGAGATACTCATCGCGACGCTGATGGCGGCCGCCACCGTGGTGATTTTCCTCGCCGTGGTCCACCGCTACGCGTCGGGAGTGTCCTTCCTCTATCCCATCGCCCGCACCATCCACATGGCCTGGGCCCAGGAACTTTGCATCTACATGTTCGTCTGGATGGCCAAGTTCGGCGCCGCCTACGGCGTGCGGACCGGCATCCATGTCGGCGTGGACGTGCTGGTCAACCAACTCGACCGCACCTGGCGCAACCGCATGGTGGTCTTCTCGCTGCTGGCCGGCGCCACCTTCACCGGCATCGTCGGCACGCTGGGCGCCGAGTTCGTCTGGAAGATGGCCCACACCGAGCAGGTCTCGGCGGACATGGAAGTGCCGATGTGGCTGGTCTACCTGGCGGTGCCGTGCGGCTCGTACCTGATGTGCTTCCGCTTTCTTCAGGTATGCTGGAAGTTCCTTCATACGCATGAGCTTCCCCACCACGACCACACCCATGTCGAGGGCGTCGAGAAGGAGCCCGTGGCATGAACACCGCCATCATCTTCGGGCTGCTGATCACGCTGATGCTGACCGGCATGCCCATTTCGATTTCGCTCGGCCTGACGGTGTTGACCTTCCTCTTCACCATGACCCAGGTGCCGATCGAGAGCGTGGCGCTCAAACTGTTCACCGGCATCGAGAAGTTCGAGATCATGGCGATCCCGTTCTTCATCCTGGCCGGCAACTTCCTGACGCATGGCGGCGTGGCGCGCCGCATGATCAATTTCGCGACCGCGATGGTCGGGCATTGGCATGGCGGCCTGGGTCTGGCCGGCGTGATGGCCTGCGCCCTGTTCGCCGCGGTGTCGGGCTCGTCGCCGGCCACCGTGGTGGCGATCGGCTCGGTGATCCTGCCGGCGATGATCCGCCAGGGCTTTCCCGAGCGCTTCGGCGCGGGCGTCATCACCACCTCGGGCGCGCTGGGCATCCTGATCCCTCCGTCGATCGTCATGGTGATGTATTCGGTCTCGACCAACACCTCGGTCGGCCAGCTTTTCATGGCCGGCGTGGTGCCGGGCCTGATGCTGGCCACCATGCTGGGCATGGTGACCTGGTACCGCGCCTGGAGGTTCGGCTATCCGCGCATGCCCAAGGCCAGCGCGCTGGAACGGATTCGCACCTTCAAGGAAAGCGTCTGGGGCCTTTTGCTGATCGTCGTGGTGATCGGCGGCATCTATTCGGGCAAGTTCACCCCGACCGAGGCGGCCGCGATGAGCGCCATCTACGCCTTCGTGGTCGCGGTGTTCGTCTATCGCGACATGCGCCTGTCCGACGTGCCCAAGGTGCTGCTGTCCTCGGCCAGCATGAGCGCGATGCTGCTCTACATCATCACCAACGCGGTGCTGTTCTCGTTCCTGATGACCTCGGAGCAGATCCCGCAGGCGATGGCCCAGTGGATTCTCGACAAGGACCTTTCGGTCTGGGTCTTCCTGCTGGTCGTCAACATTCTGCTGCTGTTGGCCGGCAACGTCATGGAGCCGTCCTCGATCGTCCTCATCATGGCGCCGATCCTGTTTCCGGTGGCCATGAAGCTGGGCGTCGACCCGGTGCATTTCGGCATCCTGATCGTGGTCAACATGGAGGTCGGCATGTGCCATCCCCCGGTCGGCCTCAATCTCTACGTGGCCAGCGGCATAACAAGAATGGGCATCACCGAACTGACCAAGGCGGTCTGGCCGTGGCTGCTCACCATGTTGGTGTTCCTGGGGATGATCACCTACATCCCGGCGATTTCGCTGTGGTTCCCCACGGCGATCGGGGCGCGCTGAGGGCACCCTCCCCGCCTCGAAAGGGCGGGGAGGCCCCTTTACCATTTCTCAACCCTTGTTCGGCCATGCTGCGATCGTGTGTGTGGCGCGCGGCGCCGAACAGGAGACTCGACATGGCTGACGACTTCGATTTCGGCGGCGGCGGCGACCCTTCCTCGAAGGAGGCGGCCTATGACATTTCCGTCGATGTCTACGCCGTGCTCGGCCGCGCCACGGTGCAGGTCAAGCAGCTTCTCAAGCTGGGCCGCGGCGCCGTGGTCGAACTGGACCGCCGCGTCAACGAGCCGATCGATCTTTACGTCAACAAACTGCTGGTCGGCCGCGGCGAGGTGGTGGTGGTCGACGACCGCATCGGCGTGACGATCACCGACATGGTGCGCGGCGGCTGACTCTTCGGGGTGAAATCTCAAAAGGGGCTCGGCCATTGGCCGAGCCCCTTTCGATTCTGGCGGACGGCCCGCCCTTGGTCCCGTGGCGGGGTATGCCGGACGATTTCCGGCGGGCCGTTGGGGAACCATCCTCCCTCGTTCAGGGCACCCGTGTCTGTGCCGTTCGTCACAGCCGACATGGACCTATTGGTCATGGCGAGGCGGGGTTCGGGAAGGTAATGTCACGAACAGTTCACTGTGCCTCCGGGAAGTCTCCGGATAAAGATAAGAAATACTGGGAGGAAGACTATATGCAATATCAGGTTCGCCTCGTGAAGACCAAGGAAGGCTGGCTGGTGTTCGATCCGGCCGAGCCATCGGTCGCGGTTCGCTGCCCGCCGAGTGCCGAGGACCTCGAGCGCGCGATCGAAAGAGTCATGGAGCGTCGGCTGCCACGCGCGGCATGATTGCGTCGCGCGCAGGCCTGCCCCGCAGGCATTGCGCTGGTCCGGCCTCCGAACACCATGGCATTCTGCACCGGTCATCAGGACCCATCCCCCCGCCGGGATGCCCCGATGGCGATCTTGAGCCCCGTCATCCCCGCCCGGATGGCGGGGTTCTTCATTTCTTGGTCGGAATGCTCCAACGCGTGACGCTGACCGGGCGGCCGTCCTGCGAGCGCATCACGCGGGGCCGCAGCACCTCGGCCGGGGCGGGCGCGCCCTTCTCGGCGCCCTCGCGCGAGCCGTAGAACTTGATCATCGTGGCGTAGCCGATCTCGGTGCGCGGACCCTTTTTCAGGGCCGCGATATAGGGCGGATGGCCGCCAACCAGACGGCTGAGATGCTCGGTCGAATGGGCGCCGAATTTGCGCCACATCGAATCGAGGAAATGGCCCACCCCCTCGGGCACCGGCCGGCTCTCGACATTGTAGGGCTTGCCGTTGGCCAGCATGCGGAAGATGGTCGGCTCCACCGGCCCCATCTCGTCGGCGACGAACACGGCGGGCATCAGCTTGGCGCCGCGATTGAGGGCGCCGTAATAGCTTTGCGACAGATACAGCAGGCGCTGCAATTTCTGCGGTTGCAGATATTCGTTCTCGTCGAGCGCCCGGTCGAGAAACCAGAACACCACGTCGAGGGTCGAGTCCACGGCTGACGCCATATGCGTTCCACTCCCGTCCGCCAGTCTCGCCCGCCGGCCGCGCGGGCGCCACATAGGATAGCGGAACGGCCCCGGCCCGCGCCACAGGGCGCTTGACCGCCCGGCGTCATGGATCGCAGTCTTGACGCCGAAACGAGGCCGCGAGGAAAACGTCGCATGCGCATAGCCCTGTCGGTCAATGGCCGCGAAGTCGTGGCGGAGGTCGAGCCGCGCACCCTGCTGGTCACCCTGCTGCGCGAGCGGCTGGCGCTGACCGGCACCCATGTCGGCTGCGACACCGGGCAGTGCGGCGCCTGCACCGTCCATCTCGACGGGCGCGCCGTGAAGTCGTGCATGGTTCTGGCCGCCCAGGCCGATGGCCGCCACGTCACCACCGTCGAGGGGCTGGCCGACGGCGACACCCTGCACCCGATGCAACAGGCCTTCCGCGAACACCACGCGCTGCAATGCGGCTTCTGCACGCCGGGCATGGTGATGGCGGCGCTCGATCTCGGCGCCGAGGCGTCCGACGTGCGCGACGGGCTGGACGGCAATCTGTGCCGCTGCACCGGCTATCAGGGCATCGTCGAGGCGGTGATGGCCGCGAGGAGCCGAGCCGATGCACCCGTTTGACTATCTCCGCCCGCGCGGCCTGGCCGAAGCCATCGACGCCTTCCGCGCTTCCCCCGACGCGCGCTGGCTGGCCGGCGGCCAGACCCTGATCCCCACCCTGAAGCTGCGCCTGGCCAGCCCCGCCCTGCTGATCGACCTGCGCGACGTGCCGGGCCTGGGCGGCATCCGCGTCGAGGCCGACCGGGTGGTGATCGGCGCGATGGCCACCCACGCCGAGGTCGCCGCCTCGCCCGAACTCAGGCCCGCCCTGCCCGCCCTGGCGACGCTGGCCGGCGGCATCGGCGACCGTCAGGTGCGCAACATGGGAACCCTGGGCGGCTCGATCGCCGCCTGCGACCCGGCCGCCGATCATCCCGCCGCGCTGCTGGCGCTTGGCGCCGAGATCCGCACCGATCGCCGCGCCTTGAGCGCCGACGACTTCTTCCTGGGCATGTTCGAGACGGCGCTGGAGCCCGACGAGGTGGTGACCTCGGTCGCCGTTCCCCGGCCCCGCGCCGCCGCCTATGCCCGCATCGGCAACCCCGCCTCGCGCTACGCCCTGGCCGGAGTCTTCGTGGCCCGCTTCGATGGCGCCGTGCGGGTGGCGGTCACCGGCGCCGCTCCGGCCGTCTTCCGGGCCGACGCCATCGAGCGCGCCCTGTCGGCCGACTTCTCGCCCGCCGCCCTGGACGGCATCGCCATCGACCCCTTCGGCCTGAACGAGGACATGCACGCCAGCGCCGAATACCGCGCCCACCTGATCGGCGTCCTGGCCCGCCGGGCGGTGAGCGAAACAGAGATATGAACACCAAGCACACCAAGGACACCAAGGGACCGGAACCGCGACGCGCGGATTAGCTTTTTTCTTGGTGTCCTTGGTGTTTCCCACGCACGTTCGATGTGGCGAAGCGAGGTTCCCGCATGATCCACCGCCGCCTGCTGCGCCTGATCCGCTTCGTCGCGGTGGCGGCGGCGGTGTTGGCGGTCACGGCGGGCGCGGCTTTGCTGCTGGCGCCCAAGCTGGTCGAGCGGCTGGCGGAAAGCGAGTTGGAGCGTCGAACCGGCGCCCCGGTGCGCCTCGCGGTGGATTCCCTCGGGCTGGGGCGCACGGTGGTGCGCGACATCGAGCTGGGGCCGGGCGATCTGGAAGTGCGCCGGCTGGTGTTCACCTACGACCCCTTCGACCTGATCTGGCGCGGCGCCATCCGCGAGATGCGCGTCGAGGGCATGGCCTTGCGCGGACGGCTGGGCGACGAAGTCTCGCTGGGCGCCTTGGCGCCGTTGCTGGCCCGCGACGGGGCGGCGGGGCGCGGCGTCTCGATCGACGGCGTGACGGTCGAGGACTCGCGGCTGCTGCTCGACACCCCGATCGGGCCGCGCGGCGTGCCGGTCGAGGCGACGCTGGAGCGCAAGGACGGAGGCCGGGTGTTCCACCTGCGGGCGGCGCTCGCCGAGGCGCTGGAGGGCACGCCGCTGGCCAGCGGCGACGACACGTCGCTCGGCCTGACCGTCTCGATGACCGAGGCCGGCAACATCGCCGGCTTCG